>JAQGLD010000567.1 GCA_028293055.1 Alphaproteobacteria bacterium | reverse complement strand
CACGTCGACCTCCATCGATGGCTCGGTGAAGGGGAAGAAGCTCGGCCGGAAGCGCGTCGTGACGCTGTCCACCTCGAAGAAGGCCTTGAGGAATTCCTCGAGCACCCAGCGCAACTGGCCGATATGGCTCGACTTGTCGATCACCAGCCCCTCGATCTGGTGGAACATCGGGGTGTGGGTCGCATCGCTGTCGCTGCGATAGACCCGCCCCGGGGCGATGATCCGGATCGGCGGCTTCTGGCTCTGCATCGTCCGGATCTGCACCGGCGAAGTGTGGGTGCGCAGCAGCATCTTGCGACCCTCGCCGTCGCGGTCGGGGAAATAGAAAGTGTCGTGCATCGCCCGGGCCGGATGCGTCTCGGGGATGTTGAGCGCGGTGAAGTTGCGCCAGTCGTCCTCGATCTCAGGGCCGGTCGCGACCGAGAAGCCGAGGTCGGCGAAGATCTCGGCAAGCTCGTCCATCACCTGGCTGACCGGATGGACATTGCCCTGCGGCCCGGTCGCCGCCGGAAGGGTGACATCTATCGTCTCCGTCGCCAGCCGGCGCTCGAGCTCGGCGGCCTCCAGCGCATCCTTGCGGCCTGTGATCGCCTTGGTGACCTGCTCGCGCAGGCCGTGGATACGCGGCCCCTCGGCCTGCCTCTGTTCCGGCGTCATGCCGCCAAGCGTCTTCAGCAGGGCGGTGATCGCACCCTGCTTGCCGAGCGCTGCCACTCGCTCCTGCTCGAGCGCGGCCAGATCGCCGGCAGCAGCGATGCGCGCGAGGAGATCGGCTTGGATCTGGTCGATGTCGGACATGGTCGCGGCTCTTAAAGGAGATTGGCCGCGAAAAGAAAGAGTGCGCTGCCGATCAGGCGGTCCGGCAGTTGGGATTGTAGACATAGCCGATGCCGCGAACCGTGCGCAGACAGTCGGGCTTGCTCGGGTCGGCCTCGATCTTGCGCCGGATGCGGGCGACGCGCGTGTCGATCGAACGGTCGAACGGCTCGATATCCTTGCTGTGCGCGAGATCGAGCAGCCGCTCGCGGCTCAGCACCCGGTTCGGATTCTCGGCGAAGGTTCGAAGCAGGTCATATTCCATCGCGGTCAGCGGGACATCCTTGCCGTCGGCCTCGTAGAGCCGGCGCATGTTCAGGTTGAGCCGGCACTTGCCCATCTGGACTTCCGGGCCGAGCGTCGCGGTCTCCGCGCCGCCGCTTCGGGCGCGGCGAAGCACCGCCTTGACCCGGGCGAGCAGCTCGCGGCTGTTATAGGGCTTGGTCACATAATCGTCGGCGCCGATTTCGAGACCGATGATCTTGTCGAGATCGTCGCGATTGGCGGTCAGCATGATGATCGCAGCGTCGCCCAGCGCCCGGAGCTCGCGCGCGATGCTCAGCCCGTCTTCGCCGGGCATGTTGATGTCGAGGATGGCGAGGTCGATCGGACGCGACGCCATGATGTCGCGCAATTGCGGCCCGCCCGAGGCCTCGCTCACCGCGTAGCCGCTGCGACGCAGATATTCGCCCACCGTCTCGCGAACGTCGGGATCGTCGTCGACCACTGCGATATGGGCTGCTTCGGTCATCCGGCCTCACCGCGCGGCACCAGCGCCGACAGGATCGCTCGGACTCCGGCGCGGGTGAACGGCTTTTCGAGCAGCGGGCGATCGCAGCCCCTGAGGAATTCCTTCATATTATCGCCGATCGTGTCTCCGGTGACGAACGCCACGCTCTTGGCGAGCTCGGGACGGACTTCGCGCAGCCGGGCGTATAGCTCCGGCCCGCCGAGCAAGGGCATTCGAAGGTCCGAGAAAAGCATGTCATATTCGCCGAGATCGAGCGCGCGCAGCGCCTCGCTGCCATTGGTCGCGAGGGTGACATGAAAGCCTTCGCGTTCGATCAGCTCGCGCAGGGTCTCGGCGACATCCGGTTCGTCCTCCACCACCAGCACGCGCCGTCGCACGGTGATGAGCGGCGCCTCGACCCCAGTCTCCGAGGGCACATTGAGCAGGGCCGCATCGCAGGCCGGCGGAAGCTCGATGCGCAGCAGCGCGCCGTTCCGGCTCTGCTCGACGGTGAGCCTGCCGCCATGGGCCTCGACAATGCCCTGCGAGAAGGAGAGGCCGATGCCGGTACCACCGCTGCCGTGCCGGGTCGTGAAGAAGGGCTCGAAGACTCGCGCGCGAATTTCCTCGGCAATGCCCGGTCCGGTATCTTCTATGTCGATCACGACCTGGCCCCTCGGGTCGACTGAGGCGCGAACGGTCAGGATTTTCTCGAACGCTTCGCCTTTCTCCATCGCCTGCTGGGCATTGACGATCAGATTGACCAGCACCTGATGCAGCTGGTCGCGATCGCCGAGCACCGTGGGAAGTCCCGTTCCGTAGGTCACCCGCAGCGTGATTCCGCTCGTCCGCAGCGCATATTCGGTGATTTCGAGCGAAGCCGAGATCAGCGCGTTGATGTCGACCTCCTGGCGCTGCGGCTCGTGCTGGCGTGCCATGGCGAGGAACGTGCCGACGATCCGGGCGCAGCGTCCGGCGGCAGACCTGATCTTCCTCGCCCGCTGCTCGAAGCCGGTGCCGCGGCTGTCTTCCTCGAGCATCTCCGCCTGGCCGACGATTGCTGCGAGAGGATTGTTGAGCTCGTGGCTGACCCCGGCGAGCAGTCCGCCCATCGCCGCCAGCCTCTCCGAGTGGAGCAATGCCTCGCGCGACCGCGCAAGCTCCTCCTGGACTCGACGCCGGTCGGTGATGTCGATGTGGATTCCGTTCACCTCCTCGGCGCGGCCGCTATCGTCGCGGACCGGAGCTCCGAGCGCGTAGATCCACCGCACGTCGCCGTCCGGTCGGACGATGCGATAGTCGACCTCCACAGTGCCGTCAGGGAAACCGGCATTGATCGGCGTGGCGACCCGCTCCCAATCCTCCGGGTGCATCAATCGGCGGAAGGTCCGCTCGTCGAGAGGCGTGTCGTCGTCGAGTCCGTATATCTCGCGCGAGCGACGCGAGAACCAGAAGGCGTGCCGGGCCGGCTGGTATGTCCAGATGCCAAGATTGGCCGATTCGACCGCAAGCTCGAGCCGGCGCCGGGTCGCTTCCAGCTCCTTCTGGATCGTCTGGCGCGAAAGGTCCCGCAGAACCGCGGTATAGACTCTCCGCCCCGAAGACGACGTCTCCACGAGAGTGAGCTCGGCCGCGAAGATGCGACCGTCCTTCGATCTCGCCTCGGTCTCGACCCGAATCCCTCGGCCCGGCTGGGAGGCGGGAGAGCTCGTCAGCAGGTCGAGCGCGTGGCGGCCGCGCAAATGATCGGGGACGAGCAGGTCGGCGGCGGCGCGGCCTATCGCTTCCTCGCTGCGATAACCAAGGCCCGCTTCTGCCGAGGGATTGATGTCGAGCAGCCTCCCCGAATCGTCGAGGATCATGATCCAGTCGGGCGACGCCCGCGTCGCCTCGGTCAGTATCTGATTGAGTTCGTCCTTGCCGAGCACGACGCCCCCCGGCCTTTGCCCAGCCGCCTCGATAGCAGAGACGAAGCGCCACCGCTGTAACAATTGACACGAAGTTGGCGGATTGCAGAAATTCGGCTGACATATTGAACGGCTAGTCGGCCAGGGCGTCGCAACGGTGCGAGGTCGGGAGTCGCGAAATGGGGATGATCGAACGGAAGAAAGTCCGGATTCGGCTCGTGCTGATCGTCGCCTTCATGCTCGGAGGCGGCTCGGCCGCACTCGGGGGCGCGCTGACCGCGACGATGGTGCAGCACCCGGCTCTCCACCTCGCCGGCGCCTGAGCGCCCACGCCCAGGGTCACGATCAGGTCGATTCCTGTCCCGTTCGCGCCCAGGTCGCCTGAGATCTTGCTCTAACCCGGTCTTCGTGGGGGGTGGCCCCGGCGCAGCGCTGCGCCGGGG
>JAQGLD010000213.1 GCA_028293055.1 Alphaproteobacteria bacterium | reverse complement strand
CGACTTCGCGGTCGAGATCGAGGACGGGGCCGGGACCGTTACCGGCGATCGCCGGCGCCTGCGACAGTCGCTCGACAATCTGCTCAAGAATGCCTTCGCTTATACCGAGGAAGGCGGTCGGGTGCTGCTCCATGCCGGTGGGGACCGGAAGCGGGCCGAGCTTCACGTCTCCGACAATGGCCGGGGCATCTCCCGGGCCGAGCAGGCTCGAGTGTTCGACCGATTCCATCGCAGCGAGGGAGGGGGCGATTCGGCGCTCGGCCTCGGTCTGCCGCTCGCCAAGCAGTTCGTCGAGGCCCACGGCGGCACGATCGAGCTGCTCTCCAAGGTGGGGCAGGGGACGACCGTCACCGTCCGGCTGCCCCGGAAGCGGTGATGCGCCTCGACGGCCCGGAGGCTACCGAGGCGCTCGGCCGCCGGATCGGCGCTTTGCTTCGCCACGGCGACGTGGTCGCGCTCTATGGCGATCTCGGCGCCGGCAAGACCACGCTGGCCCGCGGGATATTGCGCGGGCTCGGTTTCGAAGGCGAGGTCGCCAGCCCGACCTTTCCGATCGTCCTTCCCTACGAGCAACTCGATGTTCCGCTCTGGCATGTCGATCTCTATCGGATCGAGGATCAGGCCGAGGTCGAGGAACTGGCCCTGGACGAAGCATTGCAGGACGGCGCGCTGGTGATCGAATGGCCGGAGCGGCTTGGCGGCCTGCTCTGGCCCGAATCGCTCAAGCTGAGCCTGGTCCGCGACGGAGCAGAGGCTCGCGCCTTGACAGCGCAGGTGCCCGCCGCTTGGGGAGGGCGATGGCCGCCCCGATGATTCCGCCCGCCTCCGCGCCGGCCTTTCTTGCCGCGCACGGATGGGAGGGCGCCGAGATCCGTCCCCTGGCCGGGGATGCCAGCTTCCGCCGCTATTTCCGGATCTTCAAGGACGGCAGGAGCGCGGTACTGATGGATGCTCCGCCCGAGCATGAGGATATCGGGCCGTTCCTCAAGGTCGCCGGCCATCTGCTCGACCGCGGATTCCTGCCGCCCCGGCCGCTCGCCATCGACCGGGAGCGCGGGCTGCTCCTGCTCGAGGATTTCGGCGACGATCGAGTCGGTCCACTTCTCCAGCGCGACCCCGGTCGCGAGCGGGAGATCTACGAATCCGCGGTCGACATCCTCGCCCGGATTGCCGGCCAGCCGGCGCCGGACGACCTGGGGCCCTATGACGAGTCGGCGATGACCCGCGAGGTCAGGCTGTTCACCGATTGGTACGGGCCGGCTCTCGGTCTCGAGCTCGACGAGGCCTCTTATCTGGCGTCATGGCGTCACGCCTGGTCGGACATCCTGCCTCTGATCGCGGCGAACCCAGTGCTCGTCCTGCGCGATTACCATGCCGACAATCTGATGGTCCTCGCCGACCGGCCGGAGCTCGGCCTGCTCGATTTCCAGGACGCGCTGGCCGGCCACGCCGCCTACGATCTCGTTTCCCTGCTCCAGGACGCGCGCAGGGACGTCGCTCCCGAACTGGAGGCGGCGATGCTCGACCGTTATGCCGATGCCGCGCAGATCGCAGATCGAGACACGTTCCGAGCCCATTACGAGATCCTCGGAGCGCAGAGGAACACCAAGATATTGGGCATCTTCACCCGTTTGTGGAAGCGCGACGGCAAGCGGCATTACGTCTCGCTCCAGCCCCGGGTCTGGACCTATCTCGAGCGCAACCTCGCCCATCCGGCGTTGGCCCGGGTGAAGGACTGGTTCGATGCCAATGTCCCACCTGAAAAACGGGCTGCGGCGTGGGAAAGGGAAATTGCATGAGCCGCTACCGTAAGCCGCTGGCGCTGCGACCGGCGCCGGAGGGCCATGTGCCCGAGGTGGCAATGGTAATGGCCGCGGGCCTCGGCAAACGCATGCGCCCGCTGACCGCGACCCGCCCCAAGCCGCTGATCGAGGTGGCGGGCAGGACCCTGCTCGATCACAGTCTCGACCGGCTTCGCGCCGCAGGCGTGCGCAAGGCCGTGGTCAATGTCCACTACCTTGCCGACGCGCTCGAGGCTCATCTCAATAATCAGGTTCAAGGCATTGAGATCATTGTGTCTGACGAGCGCGATGAATTGATGGAAACGGGCGGCGGCCTCGTCCGCGCCTTGCCTCTCATCGATGCCGACCCGTTCCTGGCAATCAATTCCGACAATCTCTGGGTCGACGGGCCGGTCGATTCGCTCAAACTGCTCGCCTCGTCTTGGGACGACGACCGGATGGATGCGCTGCTCCTTCTGGTGCCGCTGTCGGTCGCGAATTGCCACAAGGGCCAGGGCGACTTCCATATGGGACCGGATGGGGCGCTGCGTCGGCGCAAGCCGGCCGGAGTCGCACCGTTCGTGTTCACCGGAGTCCAGATGGTCTCGAAGCGCCTCTTCGAAGGTGGCGTTCCCGACGGGCCCTTCTCCACGAACCTGCTGTGGGACCGTGCTATCGGGAAAGGCAGGCTGTTCGGCCTCGCCCATCAGGGCCTGTGGTTCGACGTAGGGGCGCCGAGCAACATCAAGGCCGCCGAGGAAATGCTCTCCAGCCTCTGAGACGGCGGGGCTTCCGGCAGGCAATGCGACCGTCTAGCGTCCGCCCGTGTCCTCATCTCCGCGCCCTAATGTGTTCGCAATTCCTGCGCACCGAGCCTTCGCCGATGCGCTGGCAGCCGGGCTGATCGCCCAGCACGGTCGCGACAAGACCGGCCTGGCGCAGGGAGTCGTCCTGGTTCCCAACAATCGCGCCGCCCGGGCGATCAGCGAGGCCTTCGTTCGCCGCTCGGAGGGGGGCCTGCTGCTGCCGCGCCTCATCCCGGTCGGCGACCCCGAGCTCGACGAGCGGGTCGGGGGCGCGCTTGAGCCGCTCGGCCCCGAGACGCGGATACCGCCAGCGATCGAACCGCTCGAACGCCTTTTTCTCCTCTCGGGCCTGGTTCAGCGCCAGGTCGACGGGATCGAGCCTGCCGAGGCGCTTCGCCTCGCGCAGGATCTCGCCCGCACCCTGGACCAGCTGCTGGTCGAGGAAGTCGAGCCCGGCCGCCTGCGCGAATTCGCCGCCGATCTTCCCGATCTTTCGCTGCACTGGCAAACCTCGCTCGACCGGCTCGCGATCATCCTCGATCAATGGCCGGTGGCGCTGGAGCAGCGGGGACGGATCGATCTTGCCGATCGCCGCAATCGCCTGCTCGATTCGCTCGCGAGACGCTGGCGAAGCGATCCCCCGCGCGGGTTCGTCGTCGCCGCCGGTATCACCACCACTGCCCCGGCGGTGGCGCGGCTGATGAGGACGGTCGCATTCCTGCCGAACGGATCCGTGGTCTTCCCGGATGTCGATCTCCTCATGGCACAGGAGGAATGGGATGCGCTCGGGCCGCACGAGCCCGATCCGGAGACCGGCCACCGCCGCCGGTCGATCGAAACCCATCCGCAATTCCACATCAAGCTTCTGCTCGACCGGATGGGAGTCGGCCGCCGCGAGATCCAGAACTGGCGCTGGGGCGGCGGTCGCGATGCTCCGGCAGCGCGCAGCCGGGCGATCGCCAATGCGATGACTCCCGCGGCCTTTTCCGCGAAGTGGCAGAAATTGCAGCCTTCGGAGCGGCGGCTGACCGGAGTGCGCGGGCTCGAGCTCGCCGATCCTGCCGAGGAGGCGCAGACGATCGCGATCGCCATCCGCGAAGCGCTCGAAACTCCGGAGCGCACCGCCGCTTTGGTCACGCCAGATCGCAACCTCGCCCGTCGGGTGTCCGCCCATCTCGCCCGCTGGGGGATCGTCGCCGACGACAGTGCCGGCCGGCCGCTGTCGCAGACTCCGCCAGGCACCTTCCTGCTCACCCTGGCCACGGCCGCGGCGGAGCAATTCGCTCCAGTGCCTTTGCTTGCCTTGCTGAAGCACCCGCTCGCCATGGCCGGCGAGCAAAGGCTCGACTGGCTCGAAGGTGCGCGCAGGCTCGACATGGCGCTTCGCGGGCCTAGGCCGCCGGCCGGCCTCGGCGGTATTTCCGAATATCTTGCCGATCGCAGCGGCCGCGACCGCCATCTGCGCGATGCGGCGGCCGCGTGGTGGAGCGATGTCGTGCCGCTGCTCCGCCCGATCGAGCGCCTGTTCCGAAATGCCCATGCCGAACCTTCGGCCTTGCTCGCTTCGCTGCGCGAAGTGGGTTCGTCGATCGCCGGAGACGCGCTCTGGTCCGGCCCCGCCGGGCGGGCAGCCGCGGAATTGTTCGCTGCGGCCGAGCCTGC
>JAQGLD010000160.1 GCA_028293055.1 Alphaproteobacteria bacterium | reverse complement strand
CCCTCCACCACGCTTCGCGTGCTCCTCCTGCCCTCGAAATCGAGGGGAGGAGTGATCGCTTACCTCCGGCGCGGGCCGCCCTGGACGCAGCTGTCGCGCACCGTGCGCGAGCAGCGCGGATAGGCGTGGGCCGGGCCGGTGTCGGGGCCCCCGACGCCGGTATAGGCGGTGGTCCCGCCGTTGCTCCAGCCGGAGGCCGCGGCGCTGCCCGTGGTCGAGCCGGTGCTCATGCCGTTGGTCGAGCTCATGCCGTTGCTGGAGTTCATGCCGTTGCTGGTATTCATGCCGTTGTTGGTCGTCGTACCAGTGTTGGTCGTCGTTCCGCTTTGGGTGTCCATCTGGGTGTCGGTCTGCGGCACTCCGGTCTGCCCGGTCACGGTGTTGGTATCAGTGTTGGTGCCCGGCGCGCTGGTGTGGAGGCCGGTCTGGCCGGTGCTGGGCATGCCGGTGGAGTTGGTCTGGGCAAAGGCGGCGGTCGCCAGCAGCATCGCGCTGCCGAACAGCATGGGTTTGAACATATTCACTCTCCGATTGATTTTCGAATGGGCCGAGAGCCGCTACGCACTCACAAGGCTCGGAAAACAAACGATCTCGTCTCGTCGCCGTTCCCGATTTCGTCCGATTGCTGGCTCGGGCCGACTTTGCTACCGCGCGGCCTCCCCATCCCCGATACAGGAACGCCCATGATCCCGCGTTATTCGCGTCCGCAAATGGCGGAGCTCTGGGCCCCGGAGACCCGCTTCGCGATCTGGTTCGAGATCGAGGCCCATGCGCTCGACGCGATGGCCGAGCTCGGCACCGTACCACGCGAGGCGGCCGATGCGGTCTGGGCCTGGTGGAAGACCCATCCGGCAATCGACGTCGCCCGGATCGATGCGATCGAGGCGGAGGTGAAGCACGATGTCATCGCCTTCCTGACCTGGGTGTCGGAACAGGTCGGGCCGCAGGCGCGATTCTTCCACCAGGGCATGACCAGCTCCGACGTGCTCGACACCGCGCTCGCGGTCCAGCTCAGCCGCGCCGCCGACCTGTTGATCGCCGATGTCGACAAGCTGCTCGAGGTGCTCAAGCGCCGCGCGATCGAGCATAAGCTGACTCCGACGATCGGCCGAAGCCACGGAATCCACGCCGAGCCGGTCACGTTCGGACTCAAGCTCGCTACCTATCATGCCGAGTTCGCACGGGCCCGGGCCCGCCTGGTCGCAGCCCGCGCCGAGATCGCGACCTGCGCCATTTCGGGGTCGGTCGGCACATTCGCCAATGTCGATCCGCGGGTGGAGGCCCATGTCGCTGCGAAGATGGGACTCGCGGTCGAGCCGATCTCCACCCAGGTGATCCCGCGCGACCGGCACGCCATGTTCTTCGCGACGCTTGGCGTGATCGGCGCCTCGGTCGAACGGCTCGCGATCGAGGTTCGCCACCTCCAGCGCACCGAAGTGCTCGAGGCCGAGGAATATTTCGCACCGGGCCAGAAGGGCTCGTCGTCCATGCCTCACAAGCGCAATCCGATCCTGACCGAGAATCTGGTCGGGCTCGCAAGGATGGTGCGCGCCTATGTCACCCCTGCGCTCGAGAATGTCGCCCTCTGGCATGAGCGCGACATCAGCCACAGCTCGGCGGAGCGCTATATCGGCCCCGATTCGACGGTCACGCTCGACTTCGCGCTCGCGCGCCTCACCGCGGTGATGGACAAGCTTCTCGTCTATCCCGAGCGCATGTTGCGCAATCTCGACCGGATGGGCGGCCTCGTCCACTCCCAGCGGGTCCTCCTCGCTTTGACCCAGGCCGGCGCGAGCCGCGAGGACAGCTACCGGCTGGTCCAGCGCAATGCGATGAAGGTGTGGGAATCGGACGGGCGGCTGTCGCTGCTCGAATTGCTCAAGGCGGATTCCGAAGTCGCAGCCCTGCTTCCGCCCGATGAGCTCGAGAAGAGCTTCGACCTCGGCTATCATCTCACGCAGGTCGACACGATCTTCGCCCGCGTCTTCGCCGCGTGAGCGTCCGCGCGGCGCTGCGCGACGCCACGGCTCCGGCGCACGAGGAGGTGGACGGCATCTTTTCGCGCTTCGATCTTTCCCGGCCCGGATCCTATCGTCGTTTCCTGCGCGCCCAGGCCTCCGCCCTGCTGCCAGTAGAATCCGCGCTCGATCAGGCCGGCGCCGGCGAAGTCCTTGACGATTGGCCGTCGCGGCGAAGGGCCCGGTCGCTCCGCGACGATCTGGCCGCGCTCGGCGCAGCGCCGCCTGCCTCCGTCGATCCGCCGGTTTTCTCCGGCCCGCCGGCGGTGCTCGGCGGCCTCTATGTGCTCGAAGGCTCGCGCTTCGGCGGGACATTGCTCAGCCGTTCGGTTCCGCCCGGAATGCCCCGCGCCTTTCTCGGAGCTCGTTCCTACCCTCTTAGGTGGCGGAAATTGCTGGAAGAAATGGAAAGGTTGCTCTACCGGCACGACCAGGTCGCGGCCGCCGTGGAAGCAGCCGTCGCCGTCTTTGCCTGCTTCGCAGAGGCGGGGCGACGCGAGCTGGAGAATGGGACGAGTGAGTGAGGCTTACCGGGTCGACCTGACCAATTGCGATCGCGAACCGATCCACATCCTCGGCGCGATCCAATCGGTCGGCTTCCTAATCGCCCTTTCCCGCGACTGGATGGTGACCCGCGCATCCGCCAACAGCGAAGAGCATATCGGGCTGGCGCCTGGCGCCCTCATCGGCCGGGCGATTGCCGATGTCTTCACGCCCGCCACGGTCCACAATCTGCGTAACCGCCTTGCCATGCTGCGCGGCGCCGACGCGGTCGAACGGCTGTTCGGCGCGGTCCTGGTCGAATCGGGCGGAGCCTATGATGTGGCGATCCACGTGTCCGGCGAAGAAATCGTGGTCGAGGCGGAGCCGAGCACGGAAGAGCATGGCGACGTGACCGGCACGGTGCGCGGCATGATCGCCCGTCTGGACCTCACCGAGGACATGGCCGCGTTCCTTGCCGAGGGCGCGCGCCAGGTGCGCGGCCTGACCGGCTACGACCGGGTGATGGTCTATCGCTTCGCACCCGATGGATCGGGTGAAGTGGCCGCCGAATCGGTTCGTCCGGGTATCGGCTCCTTCCTCGGACTTCACTATCCGGCGACCGACATTCCGGCTCAGGCCCGCGAGCTGTACAAGCGCAACCTGCTGCGCGTGATCGCCGACGTGAATGCCGTGCCGGTGCCGATCGTGCCGCAGCTGAGCCGCAAAGGCGCTCCGCTCGACCTGTCGCTCTCGATGCTGCGATCGGTCTCGCCGATCCACATCGAATATCTCGGGAACATGGGCGTCGGCGCGTCGATGTCGGTGTCGATCCTGGTCGAGGGACAGCTGTGGGGCCTGTTCGCCTGCCATCATTACGCCGCGCGCTGTCCAAGCTTCGAACGCCGAGCGATTGCCGAGCTGTTCGCCCAGATGTTCGCGATGCGGCTCGAAAGCCGCGGGCGAAAGGACCTCGTCGAGTTCGAGCGCCGCGCTCGCGACATTTCGGATCAGCTGCTCGGCGCGGTCGCCTCGGACGAGACCCTGCTCAAGGATCCCGATTGGCTGAGCAACATCCTGACCCATGCCATACCGGCGGACGGCGTCGGCGTCTGGATCAACGGCAACCACGCTTTCTCCGGGGCGACACCCGATCCCGCGGATTTCGAAACGATCGTCGAGGCCCTGAACCAGGTCTCCGACGGGCGAGTCTTCGCCACCGACCAGATCGCCTCGCTCCTGCCCGGGGCGGAGCGCTTTGCCGGCTCGGCGGCGGGAATGCTCGCCATCCCGATCTCGCGGACGCCGCGCGACTATGTGGTCCTGTTCCGCTCGGAACTGGTGCGCTCGGTGCGGTGGGGCGGCGATCCTCACAAGCCGGTCGAATATGGCCCGAATGGTCCGCGGCTGACGCCCCGCGAGAGCTTCGAGGAGTGGAAGGAGACGGTCGAGGGCCATAGCCGCCCGTTCACCGCTTCGGAGCTGCGCGTCGCCGAGACGCTGCGCGCGACCCTGATCGAGGTCGTGCTGCGCCTGGCGGATGAAGCCAGCGCGGAACGGCAGGCGGCCAACGAGCGCCAGGAGCTGCTGATCGCGGAGCTCAACCATCGCGTGCGCAACATCCTCGGAGTCATCCGCGGCCTGATCCGCCAGTCCAAGCCTACGGGCGGCGGAGTCGAGGATTTCGTGGCCCTGGTCGACGGCCGGATCCACGCGCTTGCGCGCGCGCACAACCAGCTGACGGACGATCATTGGGGGCCGGCACCGTTGCGCGCCTTGATCGACGCCGAGGCCGCCGCCTTTCTCGCGGGGCATACCGATCGGGTCACCGCCGAGGGACCGAACGTGCTGCTCAATCCGCAGGCTTATTCGACGATGGCGCTGGTCGTGCACGAGCTGGTCACCAATTCGGCCAAATATGGCAGCCTCTCCGACAGCGGCCGAGTCGACATCGAGTGGAAGCTGACCGAGCGAGGCGACCTGCTCATCAAGTGGCGGGAGAGTGGCGGCCCCCCGGTGGCGAAGCCCAATCGCAAGGGCTTCGGAAGCACGATCATCGATCGCTCCATTCCCTACGATCTCGGCGGTACCGCAAGCATCGACTACAAGCCGGCAGGGGTCGAGGCGACCTTCTGCCTTCCCGGCAAGCATGTCTCGGAGCCTCGGGGGATCAGGGGGCCGACGATCAGCTTTCCGAAGACGGCGCCGCGCCGCAGCCCCGGCACTCCGCCGGAGCAGGTCGTGGACGGAGAGACGGTCCTGCTGGTCGAGGACAGCCTGATCATTGCGCTCGACGCCGAGGACGTCCTCAAGCGGCTCGGCGCGCAGCACGTTCCGACTTCCGGAACCGTGGACGCCGCGATGCGGGCGATCGAGACGCTTCACCCGACCCTCGCCGTGCTCGACATCAATCTGGGCGACCGCAACAGCTTCCCGGTCGCCGACCGGTTGCTCGAGCTCGGCATCCCATTCCTGTTCGCCAGCGGATATGGCGAGCAGGCGCAGCTTCCAAGCCGCATCGCGACCGCGTCGTGGTCCAGAAGCCGTTCACGCTCGAGAACCTCGCCCGCGCCTTGCGCGAACTGCGGCCGCTCGCCGACTGAGGGCTTCCCCCGCTCCGGCCGGCGAGTTAGGCGAGGCCATGACCACTTCACGCAGCGGCGGCCGCATCCTAGTCGACAATCTCGTGGCCCAGGGCTGCGACCGGATTTTTACCGTGCCGGGCGAAAGCTTCCTCGCCGTGCTCGATGCTCTGCACGACACGCCGCAGATCGACCTGGTCGTCTGCCGCCAGGAGGGCGGAGTATCGTTCATGGCGGAGGCGGACGGAAAGATGACCGGGCGCCCGGGAATCGCTTTCGCCACCCGCGGCCCGGGTGCGACCAACGCCTCGATCGGAGTCCATGTCGCCTTCCAGGATTCCACTCCGATGATCCTGTTCATCGGCGATGTCGCGCGCGGCCAGCGCGATCGCGAAGGGTTCCAGGAGGTCGATTTCGCTGCGATGTTCCGCCCGATCGCCAAATGGGCCGCGCGGATCGACGATCCGGCCCGCATCCCCGAATATGTCGCCCGTGCTTATTCGACCGCGATTTCGGGGCGGCCCGGACCGGTCGTCCTCGCGCTTCCGGAGGACATGCTGGTCGAGCAGGCCGAGACGGTCGACCGGCCGCGGGTCGTGCCGCCGGTCCAGCCGGCCTGCGCGATGGCGATGAGCGCCCTGATGGGCCTGCTCGGAGATGCCTGCGCTCCGGTCGCGATCGTCGGCGGCGCCGGCTGGGACGCCGCCGCCGCCCAATATTTCGCGGAGTTCGCCGAATGGAGCGGGATTCCCGTCGCCTGCGCCTTCCGCCGCCAGGATGCGATCCCAAGCGGCAGCCCGGTCTATGCCGGCAATCTGGGCTACGGCCCCAATCCGAAGCTCGTCCAGCGGATCAGGGACGCCGATCTCCTGCTCGTGGTCGGAGCGCGGCTCGGAGAGGCGACCACGGACGGCTATACTTTGATCACTCCGGACCATCCCGGCCAGGTGCTGATCCATGTCCACCCCGATCCGGATGAGCTCGGCCGGGTCTACCGCACCGACCTGCCGATCTGCGCCGACATGCGCGAGTTCGCCGAGCTGGCGGCGAGCTGGGAGCAGGAGGTGATTTCCTTCTCGACCGGCGCCGAGGCGCATCGCGAATGGCTCGAATGGTCGAGCCCCAGGCCGCGCGAGGCCCGGCTCGACCTCGGCCAGGTGGTGACCAGCCTCCGAGAGGCACTGCCCGCCGACACGATCGTGTGCAACGGTGCCGGCAATTTCTCCGCCTGGTTCCACCGCTACTGGCGTTACGGCCCCTTCCCCTCGCAGCTCGCGCCGACCAACGGCGCGATGGGCTATGGCGTGCCAGCCGCAGTGGCGGCGGCTCTGCGTTTCCCGGGCCGCCAGGTGATCGCCCCCGCCGGCGACGGCGATTTCCTGATGAACGGCCAGGAGCTCGCCACCGCGATCCAGCATCGCGCGCAATTGATGGTGCTGGTGATCGACAATGGGGGCTACGGCACGATCCGGATGCACCAGGAGCGCGAATATCCGGGCCGGGTCTCCGGGACCGCACTGGCCAACCCCGATTTCGCGGCCCTCGCCCGCGCTTATGGGGCCTGGGCGGAGACGGTCGAGACGACCGACCAGTTCGGCCCCGCGCTGCAGCGCGCAATGGCGCAGACCGGGGTGACCCTGCTCCACCTCAAGACCGACCTCGAGCAGATCACGCCCGGTCTGACGATCAGCGGCCTGCGCGAGAAGGCGAAGCCGTAGTTCAATCCGTGATGAAGTAACGCCAAAACGAAACCGCCGCCGGTTTCCCGGCGGCGGTCCTCGCATAAGTCTCGCAAGATTCAGAGGTCGTTGACGACGCCCTTCACCTTGCCCTTGAGCTCCTGGGCCTCGCCCTTCACTTCCTGGGCCGCGCCTTCGTCGCGAGTCTCAGGATTGGCGCTCTCCTGCTTGATGTTGCCGGCGACCTGGTTGGCGGCGCCTTTGACGCGATCCGTGAACTCACCCATGTCTCATCTCCTCATGTTGAAGGGTAGAACCGTCGCGCCGTGATTGCGTTCCGGGGGTTGGGTGGCGAAGCGCCGGGACGAGGCGGCTGCGCCGTTGAGCAAGCCTTAACCGTCTTTCCCTTATTGCGACCCGTTGGCCGGGGAAGCTGCATGACTCTGAAGCAGAATGTGCTGAAGCTGAGCCGTTCGACCGGACTGTTCGAGGCCGCGCGACTCGCGACCGCCGGCCATTTGCGGATCTTGGGCTATCACGGCCTTTGGGTGACTCCCGGCAAAGCGTTCGGCGACTGCACCTTCATCATGCCCGAGCAGTTCGAGCGCCGCATGGAGCGGCTCAAGCGATCCGGCTGCCCGGTCCTGCCGCTCGGCGAGGCGGTCGAGCTCCTCGGCGAGGGCAAGCTTCCAGGGTCTGCAGTCGCGATCACGATCGACGACGGCTGGACGTCGACCTTCACCCACATGCTGCCGGTGCTCGAAGCGCTCGACCTTCCGGCCACGCTTTATGCGACGACCTGGTATTCGGGCCGAGCGCTGCCGGTGGTCAATGTCGTTGCGCACTATCTGTGCGCGGTCGCCGGCCGCTCAGGGGCCGACGCCGCGCTCGCCACAGCGGAGATCGAGCGTCTTCCCGTCGAGGACCGTCTGCTTGCGCTCAAGCGGCTCGGCGCGTGCCTTGGCGTGGCCGAGGACTGGCTCGAGACCCGGCAGTTCAACATCATGTCGCCCGACGAGCTTGCCGAGGCGCGCCATCGCGGACTCGATATCCAGCTCCACACCCATCGCCACATTCATGTCGACCGCGAGATCGACAGGCTCGCCGCGGAGATCGCGGAGAATCGCGCCTTCCTTGCCGAAGCGGCGGGCGCCGAGCTGGTCCATTTCTGCTATCCGAGCGGTAGCTTCCACCCCGACGCCCCGCGCCTGCTCGCGGCGAGCGGGGTCCGTTCGGCGACCCTTGTCACGGAGGGGCTGAACCGGCCCGGAGCGGATCCGTTCACCCTTCGGCGGCTGCTCGACGGCCCGCGGGTCAGCGACATCGAGTTCGATGCCTATCTGGCTGGCGCGCTCCATTTCACGGGGCCGATCCGAAGGCTGATGGCGGCCTGAGCGAGGCGCATCGCGGCAGGCGCGCAGCGGGGACTGGACGATATGGGGATCGAGATGCGGGTAGAAGCGATCGAAAAGGCAGTTCCGGCCGAAAGCCTGTTTCCTTCCTGGCGGGGTCGGCAGCCGTGGCGGCCGCGGCTGCAGCCGGCGACCGAGGCCTTGCTGGGCGCCCATCCGGGCCTGCAGGAGGCGATAGCCGGCCTGCCCTTCGATCGGTTCGAGGCGGCGCACGGGCCGCGCTCAAGCGTGTTCAGATATAATGAGGTGCCCGACGAGGCCGCCGCGCTGCCGGCCGGACTGCCCGAGGCGCTGCGCGCGCCATGGCTGTGCGCACTCTTGCTCTGGCACATCGACCGGTTCGAGGCCGTGTTCGCCCGAAGCGGCCTCGATTCCGAATTCGCGCTCCATTATGGCGACGCCTTCCACCGGCTCCTCGACCAGATCGGGCGCGATGTGGCGTTTGCCGATCTCGACAAGGACTCCTTTCTCAAGGATCTCTGGTTGGCGCGGGTGGTGATGCTTCCGGCCTTCGCCCAAATCTGGTGGCCGCATTCGGGCCTGTCGGCCCGCGATGTGCTCCGCGGTGGCGCGGGAGCCGCTTTCCATGTCTTCGGCCGTTGCGGCGGCCGCCGTCCCTGGCTTGAGGGCCATACCCACGATCCGGTCGCGCGGACCTATTGGAACGAAGCGGGCTGGGGCGAGGCGCTGCGCCTGGCCGCGCTGGCGCTGCCGGCTTTGCCGGAGGCCAAGGGCGTGTTCGGCACCGCCTGGTTCTACGATCCGGCGATCCAGCAGGTCAGCCCTCGGATCGCCTTCGCACAGGACCTGCAGATCGGGCGCGGCGCCTTCCGGTTCCGGATCGGAAGCAACGAAGCTGCGATCGCCAACGCTCTCGCCACCTCGGCCGAGCGCCGCAACCGCTACAAGGACGGGACCTATGTGCCGACCGACTATTCCATCGCCTGGTCGCGACGCGATCTGATCGGAGCGTACGGCGACTGACGCACGGTCTTGCCAATCCCCGTGCCATTCCCGATCTAGGTCCTCGACGCTTGCCCGCCGAGGAGCCCTCCATGACCACGACCTTGTCCCGTTCCGGCTACGACATCGAACCGCTGAGCGAGGCGCGCCGGGAAGAGCTTGCGGCGGGCCTGACCGCGGAGGAACGGCAGGTCCTGCTCGATCACGGCACCGAGCGCGCCTTTTGCGGGACCCTGCTCAACAACAAGCAGGACGGAATCTATGCGTGCCGGCTGTGCGGGCTTCCGCTCTATCGCTCGAACCAGAAGTTCGAGAGCGGCACCGGGTGGCCGAGCTTCACCGAGCCGTTCGATCCGGACCATATCCGCGAGATCGTCGACAGCAGCTACGGCATGGTGCGCACCGAGATTCGCTGCGCTCGGTGCGATTCCCATCTCGGCCACGTCTTCCCGGACGGGCCGCCGCCGACCGGGCTTCGCTACTGCCTCAATTCGGTTGCTATGACCTTCTTCGAGGACGAGCGCGAGGCCGAGCAGCACACCGAGAGCGGGGACTGACCGGTATCCTGGCGGCAGGCCCCAGGCCCCAGGGATCGACCTGGCCCTAATGTCCACGCATGTCATTCTGGTCGATCTGCTCGCGACATTGCTGGTCGTGATCGGACTGCACCTCGCCTTTCGGCAGCGGCTGGTCCGTCTCTGGCTCGACGCCTTGCGCGAGCGACGCGGCCTGGCGCCGCTGAGGTCGGATCGCGGCGAGGAGGATCCGCTACATTATGCGATGATCATCTTCGGAACGATGATGATGGCATTCGGGCTGATCATGTTCAGCTTCACCACCGTCTACGCCCTGATGACGTGAACCGGCCGGCCCATCGAGATAGCCGGCCGTCGAGGTCGCGAAATCGAGGCGGTCAGTCCGCCTTGGGCGCCCTCTTGTAGGGGACGAAGTCGCCCAGGAAGACGATACCGGTCTGCATGCGCGAGCCGGAATCGTAGAGCTGGACCACATCGATGTCGCACAGATCCGAAGAGAAGGTCTTTGTCACCAGAGTGTCCCACTGATCGAGCGACTCGCGGCCCGACCGCGGGCGGTTCACATAGACCGTTCCACCCATGTCGTAGACGATCGCAGTATGGTCGATGATATGGCTGGACCGCACGTCGCGCAGGTTGACGCAATGGACCGGCGGCCCCGCGACTCGTCCCGCGACCGCCTTGGCGAGCTCGGCCTCGCCGTCGAAAGGCTTGGCGGCCAACGCAGGACTCGTGGCTACGACCAGCGCACCAAGGGTGAGGAGAAAATTCCGCATCTCGTGATTCCTTTTCAAGAGCCCGCTCTTGCGCCTTCCCGGCTTAACCCAAGCTGACCCGCTCGAATGGCGAGGCGGAACAAGTATCGTCCCCCACCTCACAAGCCGAACGGATAAGTCTCGTCGTCGCCGGCGA
The DNA here is from genome assembly GCA_028293055.1 of Alphaproteobacteria bacterium. GTDB lineage: Bacteria > Pseudomonadota > Alphaproteobacteria > Sphingomonadales > Sphingomonadaceae > Allosphingosinicella. Next base: position 1,852 of record JAQGLD010000160.1, on the reverse strand, counting down.
CCGGCTCGACCGGCAGGGGAGTCACCGCCTCGGTCTCGTCGAACCAGACCCAGGCGTCGAACTGGTTGCTGAGCTCCGCCTGCGAATAATGGCTCCAGCGCTCTGTCTCCGGCCGGTAGATGACTCCGATGTAGCGCTCGAGTCGCGGCTCGAGCAGGGCTTCGGCAACCTCCACGTTCACGCCGTGACGCAGGTCGAGAAGGAAGCGCTGTACTCCGCTTTCGTGGCAGGCTTGCTCGTAGCTGTCGGGCAGCGAAGGCCGCACGGTCTTCACCTCCATCGGCTCGTCCCAATCGTCGGCGGCGGCGACCGTCCCCTTGTGCGTTCCGAATCCGATCAGGCGGCTCTTCTCGCCGAACCTTTCCTTGACCAGCTGGCCGATATTGAGCTCTTCGCGCCCCTGGCCCATCTCGGTGTGGGCGGCATTCCCGATATGGCTGTTATGGGCCCAGACGATCGCCTTCGAATCCGGCCCCCGGGCATCGAGCAGCTGGCACAAGGTCTCGAACATGTGGGTGTCGCGCAGATTCCAGCTGTCCGCCGAGCCATAATACATCACCCGGTAATAGCGCTCCGCATTCTTGACCAAGTGGGCGTTGGACGCGGCGTCGAGCCATTCGTCGCCGTCGGCAAGGAGATAATCGAGCTTTCGCTCGTGGAGATCGCGGAGCATCGCGACGACTCCGGTCTCGCAGCGTCCATAGCCTTCGGTAATCGCCATCCGGCCATAGGCGGCCGGGTCCCGGCTCCACGGCTGGAGGCAGCCGTAACGCTGCCGCGCCACCTTCGCCGCCTCGGGATCTCGGTCGTCGAGATAGTCGATGACCGCGCGTATCGAGGCACCGAGATTGTAGAGATCGAGCCCGTAGAAGCCGGCCATGTCCCGCGCGGCGAGGCTATGATTGTGGCCGCGAAGCCAGCGGATGAAGGAATCGACCTCGCGGTTGCGCCACATCCAGGTCGGGAAGCGCTGGAAAGCCGTCTCCTCGCCGGCCCGATGCGGCCGATGGCGAACATAGCGGTCGATATGCGCGGCGTCGGGCCAGTCTGCCTCGACCGCGACGATGTCGAAGCCATGCTCCTCGATCAGCCGGCGCGAGATCGCGGCGCGGGCGCGATAAAATTCGCTGGTTCCGTGGCTGGCCTCGCCGAGCATCACCACCCGGGCATCGGCGAAGCGATCGAACAGGGCGCCGAAGCCGGGATCGTCAAGCGCTGGAAGCGGCTCTGCGGCTGCCGCGATCAATGCCGGCAGCGGCTTGCTTCCCTTGGCCTCGTCGGCCCATGCATGGGCTCCGATCAACGGCACGAAGCGGACCGAGCAGAGCTCCACGCGCTCGAAATCGTCCTCGCCGATGCGGGTGACCTTGACCAGCTTCTGGACCGAGTTGGGCTCGCCGATCGGCATGACCAGGGTCCCGCCCGAGGCCAGTTGCCGGGTCAGCATTTCGGGCACGTGGCTGCCGCTCGCCGATGCGATGATGGCGTCGAACGGCGCTTCCTCGGGCAGGCCCCTGCTGCCGTCGCCCTCGACGATCCGGACATTGGCATAGCCGAGCCGTTCCATCCTCTGACGGGCGAGCGCGACAAGATCGCGGTGTCGCTCGATCGCGACGACCGCACCTGCGATCCGGCTCATCAAAGCGGCGGCATAGCCCGAACCCGCGCCGATCTCGAGCACTCGATCCCCGGGGCGGATTTCGGCGGCCTCGATCATCAGGGCAACGATATAGGGCTGCAAGATGGTCTGATCGGCCTCGATGGGCAGCGGCCCGTCCTCATAGGCGAACGAGCGCAGCGCCTCTTGCACGAACGACTCGCGCGGGACCTGGCGAAAGGCTTCGAGCAGCGC
>JAQGLD010000558.1 GCA_028293055.1 Alphaproteobacteria bacterium | reverse complement strand
GTTTTTATGATCGATCGTGGTAGAGGGAGTCAATCGTTCATGAGGGACGCGGTCGGGAACAGCCATGGGCCGCCGGAAGGCGGCCATGGCCATAGCGGACGGTTGGCGCTTCGCTCGCCGGCAGCCGACCCGGGCGAACGAAGGCTGGTGAAGGAAGGATGCTCCATGGATCTCGAAGGCCTTGTCACGATCATAACCGGCGGCGCGAGCGGGCTTGGCGACGCGACCGCGCGGCGCTTTGCTCAGGGTGGCGCTCGTGTCGTGATCGCCGATCTTCACGACGAAGCAGGACAGGCGATCGCAACCGAGATCGGCGGCGCGTTCGTTCGGACCGACGTTACCGATGAGGCTCAGGTCAAGCAGCTGGTCGACCGCGCGGTAGAGCTGCATGGCCGACTCGACTGCATGATCAACAATGCCGGCGTGCTGGGCGCGACCGGCGGCGTCGGAGCGATTTCCGGCGCGGACTGGTCACGAACCCTGGCCATCCTGCTGGACAGCGTGTTCTTCGGGATGAAACATGCCAGCAACGCGATCAAGGCGGGCGGGCGCGGCGGCTCGATCCTGTCGACGACCAGCGTCGGCGGCATCGCCGCGCTGGCACCGCACGCCTATACGACGGCAAAGCACGGCGTCGTCGGCTTGACCCGATCGGTCGCCTCGGAGCTTGCGGGACATCGTATTCGAGTCAACGCAGTCGCACCAGGACAGGTCGCCACCGCGCTGACCGTGGCCGCTTATGGCGGCGCGGAGGCGATGCGCGATTTCGCGCGCGCACGAAGCCCGATGGGATTGGTTGTCGAGCCGGAAGATATCGCCGGTGCCTTTGCCTATCTTGCCGGGCCCGCCGGACGGACGATCACCGGGCAGGTGCTGACCGTCGATGCCGGCCTGGTCGATTGCCGGCTGCCCGAAGCTTATTATCTGAACGACAGGCTGGGTTCGGCAGCGGCCGAATCCTCTGCTCCCCAATCGGCCTTCGGCGATGAGCGAGACTAAGCCGCCGCCGGAGGGCAGGAGCGCGATCGACGGGATGTTTCAGCTCGGCTATCTGGTCGATGCGCTCGAACCCGCAATGGCGCAATGGACGCGGAGCTTCGGCGTCGGGCCCTTCTTCGTGCTTCCGCCGCGGGTCTTTCCGGAACTTCGGGTCGATGGCCAACCGACCGACCGACGCGACATCATCGCCGGAGTTGCGCTCAGCTATGTCGGCGACACGCAGATCGAACTGATCGTCCCCGGCGAGGCGCCCTCGACCTACAGTCGCTTTCTCGAGGCCGGCCGCAGCGGGCTCCACCATCTCGGAGTCGCCTCGAGCGATTTCGATGCCGACCGCCGCCTGCTCCTCGCACAGGGCGGAATCGTCGAGACCGAGGGGCGAAGCGCGCTGACCCGGTTCGCCTACATCAGGGGCAGCGTCGTCCATCCGGGCAGCATCGTAGAGCTTGTCGAAATGGGCCCGCGGATCGTCGAGACGTTTGCGTTGATCAAGGCGGCGACGCGGCACTGGGACCGACGCGACCCGATCCGGTTTCTTTAGTACCCCCGGCCGACCCTCCGCCCGCTCGCCGAGCGGTCGTCGGCGGCACGGTCGCCGTTTATGAGTGAGTGACTGAATTACGGCTCGGTGCCGCGAGAAATCGGTTCCACGCGATAAAAATTCCATCGGGGAGGGACTCATGCGGGGACGTGCGATCGAAACAAGTTTGCGGCGCTCACCTTGGTTCGCATTGTTCGTGCTCACATCGACGTTCAGCACCGGCTTCGCCGACCGCCAGATGATCAATCTCATCGCCTGGGCATCCTATCTCGGGCCGCTTGCCAATGCGGGCGATGTTCCGGTCTACGCCGCGCCCGCTCGCTCCGACGACCTTTCGGATCTGCCGCCCACCTTCATCGGGACGGGGGCACTCGATCTCTTCGTCGATGAGAATATCGATTATGCGCAGAGGCTGCTTGCCGCGAATGTCTCGACCGAATTGCTGGTCTATCCGCGCGCCATCCATGGCTTCGACCTCTTCCTTCCCGAAGCGGATATATCGAAGCGCTTCGTCGCGGACCGTATCGCGGCGCTGAGACGCGCATTCGCCGGATAGAGTGGGTACAAGCCAAGTGGAATCACTTGGCGGCTCGGAACACACGGCAAAACAAAGGAAACTAGGGACCGGTTCAGCCGAACCGGTGCCGAGTCTAGGCGGGTGCGTCGAACGTCAACTCGACCTTGATACCGTTCGGATCGGAAAGGTTGAGCTGGACCAGCTTGCGCGAGGCGATTTCGAGGCGGTCGAAGGCGATTCCGAGCCGATCGAGCCGCTCGATGCACGCATCGAGCCCCGCGCAATCGAGCGCGAAATGGTCGAGGCGGCTCGCGCCTTCGGGCCGCGCAGCGTCGCCCGGACGAATTCCGATGACATGGATCAGCGCCCGGCCGCCTTGATTGTACAGCCAGTAATTCTGAAGCTCCGCGGACATCGCCGGACCCGGACGGGGTTCCATCCCGAGGCCTTTCGCGAAGAAGTCGACGGTCGCCTCGACCAACGGGGTGCAGATGTTCACATGCCCGAGGTTGAGGATTTGCATGGTTCGATCGCCCTTCGAACGAAGGCCAGAGGCTCAACTCTAGTGACAGCGGCAGGGCGAGCAAGGAAAACATGCAAGCGTGCATGTTTCTGCACTTTGTTTCAGCCGATCATCTTCTCGACCTCTTCCCGAACGATCTTGCCGCTGGCGCTGCGTGGGAATGCCTCGAGCGCGACGAAGACCACGTCCCTGGGTCGCTTGTAGCTGGCGAGCTGCGCCCTGCACATCGTCTCTACGGCAGCCGCATCGAGGCTTTCGTCCAGCCTCGCGATCACTGCGACGGGAACCTCTCCCCAGCGATCGTCGCCGCGCCGCACGACGATTGCGTCGCTGACCCGAGGATCCGCGAGCAGCACCCGCTCGATCTCCGCCGGGTAGATATTCTCACCGCCCGATTTGATCAGATATTTGGATCGCCCGACGAAGGCATAGCCGTCCGCCGTCTTTCGAAACAGGTCGCCCATGCGGAACCACCCGTCGACGAAGCATTGCGCATTGGCGGCCTCGGCTGCCCAATAGCCGCTGAACAAAGTGGGCCCGCGAACCCAGGCTTCGCCGGGCTCGTCACCAACGGCTTCGGTTCCGTCTGGTCCGATCAGCCGTATTTCGCAAAGCGAGCTCAATTGCTTGTCGAGGGAGGCTGGGACCGAGCCTGGCGCGATCAATCCGCCGGACAGCGGCGGCATTCCGGTTTCGGTCGCGCCGAAGCTGTTGAGATAGGGGGCCCGAGTCAGCCGGCTGATGTCGGCGACCTCTCCGGACGGAACCAGATCCGCCATGCAGCCGACCGCCCTGATTCCCTTCGGCGTGATTCCGCGTGCGCGGATCCGGCTGGTCAACGGCTCGATCGTCGCCGGGACCAGCATCAGCCATCCGATCCGCCATTCGGCAATCGCGTCGCAGATAAGCTCCGCGTCGAACCCGTCGATCACGATGCCATGCGCGCCGGACATCAGAGCGGCCAGCAAATGCTCGGTCCCGCCCATGTGGAACATCGGGGCCCAGGCGACATAGCCATCCTCGGGCCCGATATTGAGGTCCATGCGAAGCGCGCACATTCGCGCGATCTCGGCCCGATGGCTGATCACAGCGGCCTTGGGCAGGCCGGTGGTTCCGCTCGTGTAGATGATCAGCAAGCCGTCTTCGGGCTCGGCGACGCACCGGGTCGCGCCGCTCGCACCCAGCGAGGCGATATCCGCGACGGGCATATCCAGCTGCAATGCGTCGGCACTGGCCTTGTAGCGCTCGGAGACGATCAGAAGCTTCGCTTCGACGAGCCCGATGCAATGCTGGAGCTCGGGGAGGGCGAGCCGCCAATTCTGGCAGGCGACGATGATCCCGAGTTTCGCGCAGGCAATCTGGGTGAGCGTATATTCGATCCGGTTCTCCGAGAGAATCGCGACCCGGTCCCCCCTTCGGATTCCGCGTGCCGCCAGATCCGCCGCGATCGCGTCGGCCGTTGCGATCAGCTCGGCATAGCTGATCCTGGTCGGACCCGCGATGAGGGCCGGTGCATCGGGTCGCGACCGAGCCCGCATCGCGATCAGCGAATAGACATTCGTGGCCTCGGCGACTGGATCGATCATTCCTCAATCGGCTCCATGGTCACCTTCGCGTCCAGGACGATCTCGCCGTCTCCCGCGATCTTCAGCCGAGCGCGAAAGATGCCGTCATCCGCTCTATCACATGTGACTTCCAAACTGTCACCGGACAGCACATTGCCAAGGAAGCGCGCCTCGATCCTGGCCGGATATTCACCGGGCGCGGCGGCCATCAGCATCGTCAGGACATAAGCGAGATTGGTCGGGCCGGGATTGACCGTCCTCGGACCATAACCAAGCGCGGACGCCGCTTGCGGATCGACGTGGATCGGATTGACGTCTCGCAACGCTTCGACCCAGCTGAACATGGCCTCCGCACTGACATCGTCCACGCGCCAGACGATCGGTTGCTCGTTCACGAGCCGGTCACCGGAACGATCATTTTCAGATCCAGGTCCACAAAGCGCACATCGCCCTCGGCGATCGAGACCGACAGGAGGAGATGGTCCGCAGCGCCGAACCTCCGACTGGGCTTGCGAGTCTTCCCCGCAATCCTGCCGGCAATTTGGTAAGTCACGCCCACTTTCAGGGCGCGATAAATGCTGATGTCGCAGGAGGCGAGCAGCGGGCCGGCCCCGATCGAGCAGCCGGCCAGTGCGATGGCGTCCCCGACAGGAACGCCAAGCCCGCCTATTCCACCGACGAATGCGAAGATCGGATGCGCGATATCGCCTTCTCGCGGGGGCGCCGCTCCATCTCTTCGCAGCCGATCATCCAGGTCCGCGTCGAGCGCGAAGTGGCCGGGTGGAAGATTTATCGGTTCGAATCCCGCGCTGTGCTGTATCGCCTCCCCCATCGATCTACCTCGCTGTTTCGCTTCTTGGATTGATCGGCGAACCTTATCCCTATAGCGATTTTACGAAACATCGGTCAATAAATAAGGATGCCTCTATTATGATGGCAAGGAAGGGGGAAATAGGCGGCGCGGCGGCGCCCCCGATCGTCCAGGATTCGCCGGTGGCATGGCGGCGGCGCAAGGACCAACGTCGTCCCGAGCTGCTTGCAGCAGCGCGCGCGCTTATCGAGGAAGAGGGTGCCGACAGCGTCTCCATGGTTCGGATCGCCAAATCCGCCGGGGTGTCCGAAGCGACCGTCTACAAATATTTCGAGAATAAGGAGGACCTGGTCAATCAGGTGCTGCGCGAATGGGCGACGCCTTTCATCGATCGATTGGTCGATGAGCTCGCTCCGCTGACCGAGGTTCGTTCGCGATTGGTGCTGATTGCCATACGCTATCTGCGATCCTTTGAAGAAACCCCGCGCCTGCATCGGGTTTTCTTTCGGGAAATCCGGTGGGGCGACTACAAGACGTCTGCGATGCGCGAGCTCAACGTGAAGTTCGTCGCACAGGTCGTCGATACCATCTTGCGCGCCCAGAGCGCCGGTCAGGTCTCGGCCTCATTCAATCCGAACATCGTCAGGGACATGCTGTTTGGCGGCCTCGAGCATATCGCGCTGCGAACCATCTTCGCGTCGCGCGCAATCGATATCGAACGGGAAGCCGCGGATTATGTCGATATGATGCTTCACGGCCTGACCCCCCGGACGGAAAACGCTGATCCGGGAACCGAACTCTCCCGACTTGCCGGGCTGGTCGACAGGATGGAAGCGGTCCTCGAACCGGGAACCGCGCGGAAGTGACCGCTTGCCGCGCCGGCGGCGAGCAAGTCCGCGCAGTTTGGCGCTCGCACCGACGCCTTCACGAGCCGCCACAAGTCGATCGGATCGAGCGGTCCGGCGCGGCGCCCGGTTGACAGACGAGCGCGCTGCCTTCGCATCGGCGGCACACGACATGGAGCAAAGCCGGCTTCCGGTCGGCCCGATCGAAGAGCCTGGCCCCGGGCGGCGTCCTCCTCCGGTTTCGCTCGCCGGCAAATCGGATTCCTCCGCGCCTGCCAGACCAAGCGGGGTGGCGGTCGGGTCGCGAGTGCCGAAGCAGAGGGAGATTCCTATCGGCTGGACACAGGTTCGCTCGCCATTAAGCTGAAATGCAAGGCAGAAGGGGCGACAGGAATGAACGACTTCACCAACGGTCAGGTGCTCGGCCGCGCGTTCGAGACGCTGCGCCGCAACCCGGCCGGCTTCGGTCTCCTGGCGCTGCTGATGGTGGCACTACCGAACTTCGTATCGGAGTTGTCAGGCAGCCACCCCGCTACTCCGGCCTACATGCTCGGATCCGATTATCGCGGAGCCTCTTCCTTGCTCGTGCTGATCCTCGTCTTCCTGTTCAAGGCGATCGTGATCGCCGCCTGCATAAAGGCGGGAGAGACGGCAAGGCCGGACCTGGGCCCTGCCTCCCGAATCGCCATGACTCATATCCTGCCGCTGATCGGAGTCTCGGTGCTGAGCTGGATCGCGATCATCATCGGCACCATGGCGCTGATCGTGCCGGGCATCATCGCCTTCTGCATGTTTGCCGCGGCGATACCGGTGCTGCTGGCCGAGGATGAAGGGGTGATCCAAAGCCTCTCGCGTAGCCGCACGCTCACCGATGGCTATAAGGGGATGATCTTTCTCCTCTATTTCCTGTTCTGGATTCTCCAGGCGACCGCCAGCTTCATCATCGGCCTGATGGTTTCCGTCGGCGGAAATGGCGACATCCTGCGTGCGTCGACTGCGTCCCTGGTCGCCGCGGGAGTGGCCCTGGTCGACGCAGCCATCTCCGCCTCGCTCTATGCCGAGCTGCGTATCGCCAAGGAGGGCGGAGTCAGCGACGAGCTGGTCCAGGTGTTCGAATAGGCTTTTTCCGCGCACTTTCTCCCTTGACGCAGCCGAGCGGAAACGCGACTTGGGATCCCATGTCGATGCGTGCGCTCTCTTCGCCCTCCACCGCGCTTGCGGTCGCGGCGGCGCGCCCGCAGGTCTGGCTCTGGCGGCGCGACAGGAAAGCGGCGGCGCGCCTGTATCGATGGTGATCGGACTTCGTTCCGCCATCGACCAGACACCCGCCGCAAGGCGGGTTTTTTATTGCCTCCCCAGGACCAGTCGGAAAGTGACATGAGCCCCAATCC
>JAQGLD010000144.1 GCA_028293055.1 Alphaproteobacteria bacterium | reverse complement strand
ACTGCCGGCGAGATCGTACAGGCGCTCCGTACCCAGAATGTTCAGGTCGCCGGCGGAGCGGTCGGCCAGCCGCCCTACGGCAAGGGCAGCCCCGCCTTCGAGCTTCCGGTCCAGGTCAAGGGACGGTTGACCGACCCGAGCCAGTTCGCCGACGTAGTCGTCAAGACCGAGGCGAACGGCGCCATCACCCGGATCCGCGACATCGGGCGGGTCGAACTCGGAAGCCAGGATTACGGCATTCGCGGCGCGTTCGGGGGCCGGCCCGGTGTCGCCCTGGCGGTGATCCAGCAGCCCGGATCGAACGCGCTCAACGCCGCGACGCTCGTGCTGAACGAGGTCAAGGCGGCGTCGAAGGACTTTCCGCCCGGTGTGCAATATTCGATACCCTATAATCCGACGGAATATGTCCAGGCCTCGGTGACCGCGGTCCAGGAAACCCTGCTCGAGGCGATCCTGCTCGTCGTCATCGTCATCCTCGTGTTCCTCCAGACGTGGCGAGCCGCGGTCATCCCGATCATCGCAATTCCGGTCGCTTTGGTCGGCACGTTCGCGGTCCAGCTCGCCCTCGGCTATTCGATCAACTCGCTCTCCCTATTCGCCCTGGTCCTCGCGGTCGGAATCGTCGTCGACGATGCGATCGTCGTCGTCGAGGCGGTGGAAAAGCATATCGGCGAGGGCCTCACTCCGCGCGAAGCGGCGCACCGTACGATGCGGGAGGTTTCCGGCGCGCTGGTCGCGATCGGCCTCGTGCTGACCGCGGTGTTCGTCCCGACCGCGTTCGTTCCCGGAATTCCGGGAATCTTCTACCGCCAGTTCGCGGTCACCATCGCCTCGGCCGCACTGATTTCGCTGCTCGTCTCGCTGACCCTGTCGCCGGCGCTGGCGGCCCTCCTGCTCAAGCCGCATCGCGACCCTTCGCAGGGCGGCGGCTCGCGCTTCACCCGGCCGCTGCGCGGCGCCGCGACCCGGTTCAACGCCGGCTTCGCCTGGCTTTCGGACCGTTACGGACGCCTCACCGGGCGACTCGTTCGCAAGTCGACGATCATGCTGATTCTCTACGCAGGCCTGCTCGGCCTCACCGGCTGGCGGCTTATGGCGACTCCGACCGGCTTCATCCCGGAGCAGGACCAGGGCGTGCTGATCGGGGTGGTCCAGCTCCCTCCGGGCTCCTCGCTCGAGCGCACGACCCAGGTGCTCGCCTCGATCGACAAGATCGCGCGCGGCACCCAGGGCGTGGTCTATTCCGCGACCTTCGCCGGACTCGACGGCTCCAGCTTCACGCAGGCTTCCAATGCGGGAACGATCTTCGTCAAGCTGGCGGACTGGTCGAAACGCAAGAAAGCGGGCCAGTCGGCTGCCGGGATGTCGAGCGCGCTGACCGCCAGCGTCGCCGGGGCGATCCAGGGCGCAAACGTCTTCTTCGTGGCTCCGCCGGCGGTCCCGGGCCTGGGCAATGGTAGCGGCTTCACGATGATGCTCGAGGATCGGTCGGGGGCCGGTTACAAGGCGCTCGAAGCGCTGTCCGGCACGATGATGGTCGCCGCAGCGCAGACCAAGGAGGTCGGACAGGTCTTCTCCCTGTTCAACACCGGCTCGCCGCGGGTCGAAGCCGATATCGATCGTGATCGGGCGCAGCTGCTCGGGGTGCAGCCGTCGCAGGTCTATGAGGCGCTCGGCACCTATCTCGGTTCGACCTATGTCAACGACTTCAACCTGCTGGGTCGAACCTTCCGGGTGACCGCCCAGGCGGAGCCCACCGCACGCGACGATCTCGCCGATATCGGCCGCCTTCAGGTTCGCTCGTCGAGCGGAGAGATGGTGCCGCTCTCCTCGGTCGCGACCCTTCGCAACGACAGCGGCCCGAACCGGGTGGTGCGCTACAACCTGTTCCCTGCGGTCGAGCTCCAGGGTCAGGCTGCCGCCGGCATATCCTCTGGCTCCGCCCTGCGCGCGATGGAGCAGCTCGCCGACAAGAGCCTGCCGCAGGGCTTCAGCCACGAATGGACCGGGCTCGCCTATCAGCAGCAGGCGGCGGGCGGCAGCTCGGCGCTGATCTTCCTGCTCGCCGTGGTCTTCGTCTTCCTGGTGCTGGCAGCGCAATATGAGGCGCTGACCCTGCCGCTCGCGGTGATCCTGATCGTGCCGATGTGCATCCTCGCTGCCATGGTCGGAATCGGCCTGCGCGGCATGGACAATAATATCCTGACCCAGGTCGGGCTCGTCGTCCTAGTGGCGCTGGCCGCCAAGAATGCGATCCTGATCGTCGAATTCGCGAAGCAGGCGGAGGAGCTTCACGGCATGAATCGGTTCGACGCAGCGATGACCGCGGCGCGCCAGCGGCTACGGCCGATCCTGATGACCAGTTTCGCCTTCATCTTCGGCGTGATCCCGCTCGCCATTGCGGTCGGGCCCGGCGCCGAGATGCGCCAGTCGCTCGGAACCGCGGTAGGATTCGGAATGCTCGGAGTGACCTTCTTCGGCCTGATCTTTACCCCGATCTTCTATGTCGTCAGCCGCGGTCTCGGCCGCTTCCTGCCCAAGCCGCCGCCCAAGGAAAGCGTCTATCCCACTTCCTATGGCGGGACCGCGCACGATCCGCTTCCAGTGTCCGACGAGGCTTGAGATGATCCGTAACCTGCTCCTCGGCGTCTCAACCCTCGCTCTGTCGGCCTGTGCTGCCGTCGGTCCCGATTACCGCTCGCCCGCGCCGGCAGCGCCCGCCCAGACCGGCTTCGTCGGGGCGGCTTCGCCTGCCTTCACCGGCGAGGAGCCGGCCGGGCGGTGGTGGAGCCTGCTCGGCGATCCCGTGCTCGATCGCCTGGTCGGGCAGGCGCTGGCCGCCAATTCCGATTTGCGAGTCGCCGCAGCCAATCTCGCTCTCGCTCGGGCGGTGCTGCGCGAGACACGCGCTGGCCGCTTGCCGACGACCTCGGTCACGAGCAGCGTCACTTATGGCCGTCCCTCGGGTCAGGCGCTCGGCCTCCAGGGCAGCGCCGGGGAAGGCGCGACCTTCGATGCCGGCCTCGATGTCGGCTACCAGCTCGATCTGTTCGGGCGCGTGCGCCGGTCGATCGAAGCGAGCCGTGCCGATTTGGAGGCGGTCCAGGCTGCGTTCGACGTCACTCGGATCACCATCGCTGCGGAAACCACCCGCGCTTATGCCGATGCCTGCAATGCCGGTCGGCAGCTGCAGGTGGCGCAGGAAAGCCTGCGGGTCCAGCAGCGCACCTTCGATCTCACCCGGCGCCAGTTCGAAGGCGGGCGAGGGACTGCGCTCGAGACCAACCAGGCAGCCTCGCTGCTCGAAGTGACTCGTGCGGCCTTGCCGACGCTCGAAAGCCAGCGGCGCACCGCTCTCTATCGCCTCGCGGTGCTGACCGGCCGGCCGCCGGCCGAATTCCCGCAAGACGTCGCTGCCTGCGCGACTTCGCTCGCCCTCGATCGGCCGATCCCGGTCGGAAGCGGAGCCGGCCTGCTCGCCCGCCGGCCCGACATCCGCCAGGCCGAACGGCAGCTCGCCGCGTCGACGGCCCGGATCGGGGTCGCAACCGCCGATCTCTATCCGAGCATCAGCCTCGGTGCCTCGGTCGGATCGACCGCGACCTCGCTCGGCGGCCTCGCTTCGGGCTCGGCTTTGCGTTTTAGCCTAGGCTCTTTGATCAGCTGGAGCTTCCCCAACAGGAGCCTGGCCCGCGCCCGCGTCGCCCAGGCCGAAGCCTCGCAGCAGGCGGCACTCGCACGGTTCGACGGGACCTGGCTGAACGCGCTCCAGGAGACCGAGAGCGCCTTGACCAATTATGCAGGCGAGCTCGATCGGGTCGCTACCTTGCGCCGCGCTCGGGCGGCCAGCGCCGAGGCTGCGCGAGTGGCTCGGCTTCGCTACCAGGCAGGCCGCGAGAGCTTCCAGATCGTGCTCGATGCCGAGCGCTCGCTCGCTCAGACCGAGGCGTCGCTCGCCCAGTCGCAGGCTCAGCTCTCGACTTATCTGATCACCCTGTTCCTGGCGCTTGGCGGCGGTTGGGAAAATCAGGGCTGATCCGCGGGATCCCCCAAAACTAACAGCATTTATCATTCTGGTGACGGGGCTTGTCACTGGAGACGAATCCGCACGGGTCTACCCTCATGGACAGCACCACGCCGCCCGGCTGGTGGACGGATGAGGGGAAGAAAAAATGACCAGGAACAGGACCAGTCTCGTCGCCTTTTGCACTCTGGCAATGCTTGCAGCCTCGCCGGTCGCAGCGAAGGACGATGCCGCGCCGAGCCTTGCCAAATGCGAAAGCCCGCTCGGCACGATCGCAATCACCGATGGCGATCAGCAGGGCTGGACCCAGTTCAATCTTTCGAGCCCAAGGCCGATGCTCGGCGCGCTGATCGAGCAATCGGGCTGCTTCACCCTGCACAATGCGGCGAGCGGCCGGCCGGCGGATTTCCTGCTCAGCGCGGTGGTCGGGTCCAAGGAAGAGATCGACAAGTCGGTGAACCTCGCCAAGGGGGCGCTGACCGAGGGCCTCGTCCGCTCCGGGGCGGCGGGACAGGTGCTTGCCCACGTCCCGATGGGCGGCGCCTTGTTCAGCGCCTTCTCGCGTTTTGGCGGCAAGAAGAAGACGGTCTCGGCCGGCCTGCGCATCATGAGCCCGATGACAGGCCAGACACTCGCCTCCGGCAGCGGCGAGTCGAGCAAGTCGTTCGTCAAGATCATGGACGCCGGCGACTGGTCCGGGGCAGGATCGATGGGCGGCTACGCCTCCTCGTCGGACGGCAAGATGCTGACCGGGGCTTTCGTCCAGGCGTTCAACGCCATCGTCTCACAGCGCAGCGCGCTCGTATCCGTATCGCCCGCGGCCGGCTCGTCCGGCTCCAGGTGATCCGTCCAGTGGGTTCGATGCGCCTCGCCAATCTCCTGGCCCGCAAAGTGGAGGCGCGGAAAACCTGCTGGGTGGCGGCGCCGTCCGGCCCTCTCACCGGACGGCGCTTTCATTCGTCCCTCGCGTCACACCAACGCGGGGAAGCTGCAGCGGAAGCGCGCCGGTGCCGCCCGACGAACACTCGGCGGCCAAGGTGGACCGGAAAGATGACAGTGTTTTTCATTCCACGGCGCGGGCTTTCTGCACTAGCTTCGTATTCATGGACGGACTGAACATCCTCTATGTCGAGGACGATGCCCGGCTGGCCGAGGCGGTCGGCCAGCTGATGGCCGACGAAGGCCATCGCCTGAGCTGGACGGCGTCCGGCGAGCAGGGGCTCGCCCGCGCCGCGGCCGAGGGATTCGATGTCGTGATCCTCGACAGGATGCTCCCCGACCTCGGCGGAATCGATATCGTCCGCCGCCTTCGCGATGCCGGGATCGCCTCGCCGGTGCTGATGCTCTCCGCCCTGGGAAGGGCCGAAAATCGCACCGAAGGCCTTGATGCCGGGGTCGACGACTATCTCGCCAAGCCGTTCGATCCGCCCGAATTGCTCGCCAGGGTGCGAGCGCTACACCGCCGCGCGGTCGGCCAGACCCACAGCGCCGTGATCCTGTTCGGCGATCTCGAATGCCATATCAAGGCACGCACCGCGCACCGTCAGGGTCGGCATATTCCGCTGAGCCCGAAGGAGTTCGCTCTGTTCCGCTATCTCATCGAAAATGCCGGCGAGGTGGTCACTCGCGAGATGCTGCTCCGCCACGTCTGGAATCTCTCCTTCGATCCGCAGACCAACGTCATCGACGTCAATGTCGGCAGGCTGCGCCGAAAGCTCGAAGAGGGTTTCGACGGCCCGGTGCTCGAAACGATCTGGGGCACCGGCTACCGGCTGGTGGCGGCTTGAGCGTTCGCCTGAGGGCCAGGCGCAGCTCGCTCGTCGGTCGCGTCGTGCTCGGCGTGGCCGCGCTGTCGCTTGCCGCGACGGCCTTGCTCTACGCTGTGACGATCTGGGTGGTTCGCGCCGAAAGCGATTCCGCGCTTCGCCGCGGTGTCGACCTCGACATCGCAGCGCTTGGCGACATTTACGCCACGGGAGGGCAGCGAGAGCTGGTCGCGCGGATCGGCGATCGCCTCGCCTTGCGCTCCTCCGGGCCGGACACCGTCCACTATCTCGTCGCCGATGGCAGCGGCAAGCCGCTTGCCGGAGACATTGCCCGCTGGCCGTTGCTCTCGGCGGAGAACAGCCAGGCAGGCTTCGTCCCGCTCGCCGACGGCACAAAGGTGTTCGCCCGGGCGACCCAGCTTGCACCCAACCTGCGCATCGTCGCTGCGCTCGAATATGGCGGACGGACTCGCTTGCTGGCGCGTATCTCGGCCGCATTCGCATTGGCCGGCGCTGCGATCCTGCTCGCCGCCCTGCTGCTGGCCTGGGCCTCGGCGAGTCGGCTCCGACGCCGGGTCGAAGCGATCAATGGCGCGTTTCGAGCGATCGAAGCCGGGGATTTCGCACGCGAGGTGCCGGGAGCCGGGACTCCGGACGAGCTTGGCGAACTTGCCGGCCACGCCCGCCATCTCGTCGCGCGGCTTGCCGACGTGATCCGCGCACAGCGCGATGTCACCGATCAGGTCGCCCATGAGGTACGCACTCCGCTCATGCACCTCGACCGGATGCTGTTGCGGCTGATCGAGCGAAGCGTCGATCCGGCGCTGACCGAGTCGCTCGGCGAGGTGCGCCGCGAAACCCGCAGCGTCGCGGGCCTGCTCGATTCGCTGCTCGACATCGCATCGAGCGAAGCGCGGCGGGGCGACCGCAGCGGATTCTCCCGGGTCGACCTTTCGGCACTCGCCGCCAACCTCGCCGACCTTTACGAGGATAGCGCGACGGAGCTCGGCCTTGCCTTCGAAGCGTCGATCATCCCGGGCGTAACCCTGGACGGGGATTCGATGCAGCTCAGCCGGGCGATCTCGAACCTCCTCGACAATGCATTCAAATATGCGGGTGCGGGGGCGATCATCGCCTTGATCGTCGAGCCCGGTCCGCGCATCGTCGTTCGCGACAGCGGCCCTGGAGTATCGGAGGCGATGCGGGAGCGTATCTTCGAGCGGTTCGAGCGGGGCGCCGAAAGCCCGACCGGCCACGGCCTCGGCCTCGCTCTGGTGCGCGCGATCGTGCGACGCCACGGCCTGTCGGTCAGCTGCCGCGACGCTGCGCCTGGCGCCGAGTTCGTCATCGAGCCGGAGGCGCGGTCGTGAGGCGGCTCTGGGCCTTGCCGGCGCTGGCCGCGATCGCGGCGGCCGCTCCGGCCGACCCGGTCGACACCGTCGCGCTCGTTCTCGCGAGCGGCATGGCGGCGGAGGCGGCTGGAAATGGACGCGCAATGCTCGACGCCGCGGGCCGGCTCGATGCAAGCGGTGCCCGGGCGGAGGAGGGGGATCTCGCGATGCACTGGCGCGATCTCGCCCGATCCAGGGGAATCCGCGACCGCGTGCCGCCGTTGCGCGGCCGGGCGCTGGGGCCTGCCTATCGCCGGGGCACGCTCGACGCCGGGGCCGAGCTCGCCACCGAACAGGTCTTCCTCGCCGGACAGAAAGCGGTTGTCGCCTTGGTGCCCCAGCCCGGTCGAAACCTCTCGATCCTCGTCGCGTCGCCCGACAAGCCGATCTGCGCCCGCGATGCGCAACCGCCGCGAGCGACCTGCTCGTGGCTGCCTTTGTTCACAAGCCGGGTTCGGATCAGCGTCTCGAATCGCGGCGCCAACCCTGCGACCTACTATCTGGTCAGCAATTAGCCGGCCGTTCCGGCCGCTTAACATGATTTGTAAGTCCCATCGGAACCCCCGAATCGCTACCTTGCGCATATCCAATTCACCTTCGGGAGACGGGTCATGCGAGGCCGGATCGGCATGCTGGGACTGGCAATGGTGGCCGGCCTGATCGCGACCGTCGGGGCCGCGCAGAAGGCCGCCCCCGGCCGATCGGTTCCTGACATTTCAGCCCAGTATCGCGAGCGGCGCAATTGTCACGGCGCCTATGACGTCCTGGTGGCGAAGGGCCAGACGGGAGGCGCGGTATCTGTGTCCGACCGGCTTTGGGGCAAGGCTTATGAGGATGCCGGGGCGGCCGGGAAACCCTGCCCTCGGCCGCCCGACTCGCTCGCCGGCCAGGCGACCAACCATATCGTCGAGACCCGGGAGGGGCTCAGCCGGCTCGCTTATTATGTCGATCGCAAGGATTCGACGGCGATGTACGAGGCCGCGCTGTCGGTCCTCACCGGCAAGGCCTCGGGCGTCGACCCGAATATCGGGGGCAGCCTGCTCAGGCAGGCGTCGGATCTCGGCGAGCCCGACGCCCAATTCTTTCTCGCCATGCTCTATGTCGCAGGCAAGATGACCGGAAAGGCCGATTATGCGAGCGCTCTCCCGCTGATCGAGCGATCCGCGGCCTCCGGTCAGCCCGACGCCCTGTTCCAGGCCGGCAATTTCTACAAGGAAGGCATCGCCACCAGGGCCGACAAGAAGAAGGCCTTCGCTTATTATCGTGCCGCGGCCGAGCAGGGCCATCTCTACGGAGCGGTGATGGCGTATTACATGATCCAGGACGGGGAGGGGGTGCCCAAGGACTTCGACCTCGCCTACCGACTCGCCCGAAACCTCGCCGATCGCGGCGAGATCTATGGCGCGGTGATGACCGCGAGCGCCCTGCTCCAGCGCAAGGACGCGAAAACCCACCAGGACGAGGTGCTCTACTGGATGGATTTGGCGATACGCGACGGCGACGAGCATATCCGCTCGGAAGTCGCCAAGATGCGCCCGGGCGTGCTTGCTGCCTTCTCCCGCGCCAATGCGCCGCCCGAATTTCACCCCCGGGTACGCAAGCTCTGCCCGCTGAAGACCACCTGCTTCGTCGATCACTATTCCGGGCTGCAGAGCTGCACCGCCAATGTCGATTATTGGAACGATTGCGACAGTTGAACGGCTCTCGATTCATCGAGGCCAGCATACAGCCAGCATAAAGGGCTGATTTCAAAAGCTTCGCCGTCATTCCCGCGAAAGCGGGAATCTCCGCTTCTTTTTCTCTTGCCCAGCGGTGAGCAGCCCCCCCGCACCCCGCCCCACGATAGGGTTGGGTCGGCGGCCCTTCGGCCAACCCTCCCGTAAATGACGGCGCGCGCTCACAAATCCTTGCAATGACACCGGTTCCCGGATTATTACGCTGACACCGGTATCATGGATGCCGCAACAAGGGCCCGCAGCCGGCAAGGCTGGGGCGATCAGAGGAGGATGTTCGTGGGCCACTTCGTGAGGTCGTCTTTTTTCGTCAGCGTTTCGGCGGGCGCGCTGATCGCCGCCACCCCAGCCATCGCGCAGGTCGCACCGGCAGTCGCCGCCACTGACCCGGGTACGGCGCCCGCAGCCGAGCCCACCGAGTCCGGCCAGAGCGCTGCGGCGGAAGGCGACAGCGAGATCGTCGTCACCGGTTTCCGCGCCTCGCTGCAGAACGCGCTCAGCCAGAAGCGCCGTTCGAACCAGATCATCGACGCGATCACCGCCGAGGATATCGCCGACTTCCCCGACGCCAATCTCGCCGAGTCGATCCAGCGCCTCCCCGGAGTGTCGATCGACCGCGACAATGGCGAAGGCCGGACGATCACCGTCCGCGGCCTCGGCGGCGATTTCCAGACGGTGAGGCTCAACGGAGTCGACGCGCAGGCTGTCGCGGGCGGCAACACTTCGGATGCCGGCGCCAACCGCTCGCGCGGCTTCGACTTCAACACCTTCGCGTCCGAGCTGTTCGGCAACATCACGGTCACCAAGACGACATCCGCATCGAACGACGAAGGCTCGCTCGGCGCGATCATCGACCTCACCACCGGCCGGCCGCTGACCTACAAGAAGGACCGGATCGCGCTCGGCGGCGAGGCCGAATATCGCGAAAACGGCAAAAGAGTGAACCCGCGCTTCACCGGCCTCTTCTCGAAGCATATCAGCGATACGTTCGGGATCCTGGGCTCGATCGCCTATCAGAAGCAGCGCCAGCAGATCGATTCCTACCGCCGCAGCATCGGCTCGTTCGAATATGCGTATCGCAACACCCAGCATCTCGGAAAGACTCCGAATGTGTTCGGCTTCGCCCAGCCGGGCAATCTCGGCACGGGGCCGACCTTCGGTTCGGATTCCGCGGCTTACGCCCTGATTACGCCGACGACGATCATTCCGGCGCTTCCGTCGATCAACCGCCAGGACCTTTCCTACGAGCGACTCGGGGCCACCCTGACCGCCCAGTGGAAGCCGACCTCGCACACCGAAGTCATTCTCGACGGAGTCTTCTCGCGCTACAGCCAGGACAGCACGACCAACGGCCTGACCACGATCGGCCTCAATCGCAACGGCACCAATTTGCGGGTCCAGCAGAATACGCTTCGCGCCGCCGGCACGGCCAATGGCAATGCCGATCGGGTCGCGCTCTATCCCAATTGCGTGCAGAGCGCGACGATCGACTGCGGCACCGCACTGTACGGGGGAGGCGTGGTCCCGGGAATGCTCAACAGCATGAACCCGAATAACCTCAATCCATTCGATTATTACAACAATCCCGCCTCTCCGGGGTTCGTACCCACCGCCAACCAGACCGGATATTTCAACGAGCTGATCGGCCGCCCCGGCACCAAGATCCGGGCTGCCCATGTCAACGATGCCGGCCATGCCGATTATCTGCTGCTCGACGATGTCGACTGGCGCAGCTCGGCCGACGCACAGTTCGGCACGACCCAGTTCAAGCAGGCGAGCCTGAACCTGCGCCAGGATTTCACCGACACTTTCCGGGCCGACGCGACCCTCGGCTGGTCGCAGTCCAAGTTCAAGGCGACCGGCCTGCTCGCCGAGTTCAACGCGATCGACAAGGACAATTATACGTTCGACGAGCGCGACGGCGGCATGATGCCGATCTTCAACCCTGGTTTCGATGTTTCCGCGCCCGGCAACTGGTCGCTGGTCAAGGGTCTTTCGACCATCCGCTACTTCAACAACATCACCGACAACACTTACAAGGTCGGCCGGCTCAACTTCGCCTGGCAGGTCGTTCCGCAATTCACCCTGCGCTGGGGCGCGACCTACAAGCAGTTCGACTATGTCGCGGATCAGGGGCGCCGCAGCCAGGATATCGAGGCGATCAACCCGACGCTCGCCGAGGCCCATCTCCAGATCACCGATCTCGGCCGCAATGTCGGCTTCGGCCAGGGACTGAACGTCCCCGCCGGCACACCGACGAGCTTCTATGCGCCGGACCTCGACGCCTTCCGTCGCCAATTCGGGATCGACTGCAACTGCATCAACAAATGGGGGGATTTCCGCGCGGTCGTGGACGGCCGGCAGCGCAATTCGGTGACCGAGAAGGATCTGTCCGGCTTCGTCCAGGCGGATTACGATTTCGAGCTGTTCGGAAAGCCGCTGCGCGGCGATCTCGGCGTGCGCGTCGCCCGGACCCGGGTGACCGGCAACGGCAGTGTCGGAGCGACCGACGGAGTGCTCGGCCTGCCAGTGACTGCGCACAATGAATATACCGACTGGCTTCCGTCGATGAATGCCAATTACGAGTTGGCTCGCGACTTCCTGATCCGCTTCGCTGCTTCGAAGACGATCGCCCGGCCTCAGCTTGCCAGCCTGACCCCGGGCACGACCTCCTTTGCCAGCGGCCTGAACGCGACCGCGGCGCCGGCGGTGACGGTCGGCAACCCCTATCTCAGTCCCTTCCGGTCGACCAATCTCGATCTCAGCTTCGAGCGATATTTCGGATCGAGCGGGCTCCTCGGAGTCGCCTTCTTCTACAAGGATCTGAAGTCCTTCCCGCAGCAGATCGCAACTGAAGCGCCGCTCTCATCGGTGTTCGAGCCGGCTATCTATCAGGCGGTTCTCGCTTCGATGACCAGCCCGACGCTGCACGATTACACCGTCGCCGACGGCACCTGGGCCATTCGCCAATTCCAGGACGCGCCGGGCGGCAAGATCAAGGGCTTCGAGATCAACGCCCAGACCGCCTTCACTTTCCTTCCGGCGCCGTTCAACAATCTCGGAATCACCGCCAACTATACCCACATCGCATCGAAGCTCTCTTATCTCACCAACACAGTGCTCGCGACCACTCGCACGCAGGCGGGGACGGCGCAGAACACTTTCGCGACGGGGCCATTCCTGAACACCTCTCCCGACGCGTTCAACGCGACGCTCTATTACGAGACCAGCAAATTCTCCGCGCGCGTCTCGGGGGCGTGGCGCAAGCGCTATGTGAACCGCTTCCCGCTCGCCGCAGGCACATGCAGCGTCGGCACGACGACCAACAATGGCGGTCCGTGCAACTCGCCGGTGATCGGCGACTTCGGCTATAACGAGAACCAGCTCAATGTAGACGGCTCGATCCAGTACAGCGTCACGGCTTATGCGAAGCTGACGCTCGAGGGCCGCAACCTCACCAACGCGCCGACCTACCGCACCATGTATGCCGACGATCCGGTCGCCCAGACCTATCAGAGCACCGGCCGGATCATCACCGCCGGAGTTCGAGTCACCTTCTGAGGCCATGGCGCAGCGCGCGCCGCGGCCTCGCATCGTTCCAGGCTCCTCCCGAGTCTGACCTGGCGGTGAGCT
>JAQGLD010000123.1 GCA_028293055.1 Alphaproteobacteria bacterium | reverse complement strand
GGCTGGCCGCGGTCTTGGGGTTGATGATCCGGCCGCAATCGAACGATCCGAGGAAGCGGCTGACCCGCGGCTCGCCGGTGATCGCGTTGACCCGCACCTCGCAGAACATCGCGCCGTGGCTGTGCATCGACCAATGCTGGGTCTCGAGCGGCATCGCCGCCTCGGCGACGACCGACACCTCGTCGCGCTGCGCACGGGCGAGGATCGAGGCGTAGCTTTCGAACCGCTCCGGCTCGTCGAACTTGCAGAGGCCCGAATCGCGGCTGGCGACGGAATCGGGATCGAGCCCGGCGAGCGGGGAATCGTTGCCGGCAAGCTTGAGCAGCTCGGCGACGAGGGCGCGGTGCGCGGCGATCGTCGCGGCGCCGATCGAGGCGGTCTGCTGCGACCCTCCGGCAAGCACGACGCCGGGCAGGGTGGAATCGCCATAGTTGAAGTCGATCTCGTCGAGCCCGAGCCCAAGCCGCTCGGCCGCGATCTGGCTGTGAGCGGTGGCGGTGCCCATGCCCATTTCGTGCGCGGCGATATCGATCCTTGCGCGCCCCTCGCGGGTCAGGGTGATCCGCGCGGCGCCGCCCGGCATGCGGTAATAGGGGTAGGTCGCGGTCGCGCAGCCCATGCCGACGAGCCATTCGCCGTCGCGGGTCGAGCGCGGGACCGGATTGCGCTTGCTCCAGCCGAAGCGCTCGGCGCCGGAGCGCCAGGCCTCGGCGATGTTGCGCGAGGAGAATTCCAGGCAGTTGGTCGGGTCTTTTTCGGGCTCGTTGCGGAGGCGCAGCGCGATCGGGTCCATGCCGAGCGCCTCGGCAAGCTCGTCCATCGCGCATTCGAGCGCGACCGTGCCGACCGCCTCGCCCGGCGCGCGCATGAACGTGTTGCTGAGCATGTCGAGCTCGACGGTGCGGACGTCGAGCTTGAACGTCTCGGCGGCATAGAGGCTGCGGGTCGCGACGATGAACGGCTCGGTCATGACATTGGCATTGGTCTTGGGAGTTGCGCCTTCATGGACGATCGCCCTGAGCCGGCCGTCGCGGTCCGCGCCGAGGGCGACGCGCTGCCCGGTCGGTGCCCGCCCGCCGACCAGGCGGTAGACGCCCTCGCGCGACAAAACGAGCCGGACCGGGCGGCCGATCAGCTTCGACGCCGCAGCGGCGAGCACCTGGTGCTGCCACAGGCATTTGCCGCCGAAGCCGCCGCCGACGAAGGGCGAGGTGACGACGATTTGGGTCTCGTCGATCCCGAACATCTGGGCGATCGACCAGGCGGTGTGCGCGACCAGCTGCGAGGCGTCGTGGATGCGCAGCGTCTCGCCTTGCCAGGCGCAGGTGACGCCGTGGAGCTCGATCGCATTATGGTTGTGGCCCGGGGTCGACCAGCTTTCGTCGATCCGCACCGCAGCATCGAACAGGGCCGCCTCGGCCTTGCCGATCTCCTGGTGGAGCGGCTCGCCCATGAACAGGCCCTGCTTCGTCCCCGCCGCCACCGCGGCGGCGAAGTCGGTCTGGGCTTCCTCGGCCGCATAGCTGGCGCGCACCAGAGAGGCGCCATGGTCCGCTTCCTCCTGCGTCTCGGCGAGCACCACGGCGACGGGCTCGCCGTTCCAGTGGATGCGGTCGTCCTGCATCACCGGCAGATTGTCGCCGCCCGCAGCCTTGGAGGCGGACATGAAGACCGGCGGCGGAGCGAGCCGCGGCGCGTTGAGATGGGTCATCACCGCGACAACCCCAGGCGCGCCTTCGGCCGCATCGGTGTCGAGGCGGTCGATCCGCCCCCGAGCGATCGTGCTGCAGACCAAGGCGGCGTAGACCATCCCTTCCATCGGATATTCGGCCGCGAATTGCGCAGCGCCGGCGACCTTGAGCGGCCCGTCGATCCGCGATAGCGCCTTGCCGACATGGCCGTGGCGGTGGCGGATCAGCGGATCGGGAGTGCCGCCGGGCATCCAGCTGTCGGGCGCGAGCGCGACGATCCTGCCCATGCCGGCCTGGATCGCGCCCTGGACGAGCTGGCGAGCGTCGTCGCGGATGGTCATGCCGGGTCTCCTGACCGATGCCGTTGTGTCGCATCGACGCGCTGGTGGTTATCCGCGGGCGCCCCTGCCCTCTCGTCATGCTGAACCCGGTTCAGCATCCAGTCCTCCGCCGCGCAGGGCTCTGACCGGCTTGCACGAAAGCCATCACCCAATCCTCCACCGCGCTGGTCTCGTCCGGCCCTGGACCCTGAAATGAATTCAGGGTGACGAGTGAGAAGGGCGGTCATCCTGCAAGCTCGGCGAGCAGGGCCGTGATCGTCCGCCGCGCAAGCTCGACCTTGAAGCCATTGTCGCGGAGCGGCCGCGCCTCGGCGAGCTCCGCCTCCGCGGCGGCGGCGAAGGCGGCCGGGCTCGCCGGCTGGCCGCGCAAAGCCGCCTCGGCCTTGTGGGCGCGCCAGGGCTTGTGGGCGACCCCGCCGAGCGCGAGCCAGACATCCTTGACCCGCCCGTCTTCGAGCTCGAGCGCGGCGGCGACCGAGACCAGCGCGAAGGCGTAGCTCGCCCGGTCGCGGACCTTGCGGTAGGTGGATCCCGCCGCGATCGCGAGCGGCGGAAGCTCGATGGCGACGATCAGCTCGCCCGGATCGAGGAAGGTGTCCACATCGGGACGGTCGCCGGGCAGGCGGTGGAAATCGGCGAAGGCCAGGCTCCGAGCGCCACTGGGCCCCTCGAGATGGACGATCGCGTCGAGCGCTGCGAGCGCGACGCACATGTCGGAGGGATGGACCGCGACGCAGGCATCCGAGGCGCCGAGGATCGCATGGCCGCGGTTGAAGCCGCCGATCGCGTCGCAGCCCTGGCCGGGCTTGCGCTTGTTGCAGCGCGATCCGGCCTCGTCGTAGAAATAGAGGCAGCGGGTGCGCTGAAGGAGATTGCCGCCGACCGTCGCCATGTTGCGGATCTGCGGCGAGGCGCCGGCGACGATCGCCCGCGACAGCATCGGGAAACGGGTGCGGACCAGCCGGTGATCGGCGACCGCGGTGTTGCGCGCGGCGGCGCCGATCATCAGCCCGCCAACTTCCGTCTCCTCGATCGACTGCGATAGTCCGGTGACGTCGACCAGCGCAGAAGGCCGCTCGATCGTCTCGCGCATCAGGTCGACAAGATTGGTGCCGCCGCCGAGATAGCGGGCTCCGGGCGCTGCGGCGCGGCGGATCGCATCGGCGGAATCACTGGCTCGGGAATAAGCGAAGGGGGTCATTCCGCAGCCTCCGCAACGGCCAGGCTGCCCTCGGCATATTCGGCGATCGCAGCGACGATTCCATTATGGGCGCCGCAGCGGCAGAGATTGCCGCTCATCCTCTCGCGCAGCTCATCCGGATCGAGGGCGATTGGTCCCTGCGCGGAAAGATCGCCGGTGACATGGCTCGGAATGCCGCGGCGAGCCTCGTCGATCATCGCCACCGCGGAGCAGATCTGGCCAGGCGTGCAATAACCGCACTGGAAGCCGTCATGCTCGACGAACGCGGCCTGGAGCGGATGGAGCGAATCCGCCGCCCCCAGCCCCTCGATCGTCGTCACCGACCGCCCCTCATATTGGACCGCGAGCGCCAGGCAGGAGAGGATCCGTTCGCCGTCGACCAGCAATGTGCACGCCCCGCACGCCCCCTGGTCGCAGCCCTTCTTCGTGCCGTGGAGGTGAAGCCGGTCGCGAAGCAGGTCGAGCAATGAGACTCGCGGGTCGTCGGGCAGCGCGACGGCATTGCCGTTGATGGTGATGCTCATCTCATGCCCTCCCGTGGGCCTGGTCCCCATAAAGCGGCGGGCCCGGATCGAGGGTCAACACGGTAGCCGTCATTTCGTGCCTCGTCGAAACGAATCTCGCTTGGGGGTGGCGAATGCCAGTCGTGGCCGAGGCTAAGTTCACGACGTGCACGGCCTCCATGGCGTTCGGCCCCTCTCCCGACCGGCTGCAACAATGGGGCAATCGACGATCGGCAGGCGTTCGGCGGGAGATGGGGACGCGCCGTCACTGCGATCCTCGATCGGGGCGGAGCCAAAGTCGACGAAGTGGACAATTCCCGCGCGCGCAATTCCTCCTCTGCTCGGGCGGAGCACTGCAAGCGCGTTTTCCGAGCGAGCGTGAGGATCGAGCGCGAGGAGAGTCATGATGCCCCGTATAGCATGTATTGGAAATTTATGCAAGCAAAAGCCCGCGCCGGAATTATCCGCCCTCCCTCTCAACAGGAGATAGGCTGGGTCCTGACACCAGATCCCCGGCCGTCGCCCACAGCCGCCAACTTAAGCCCCTCCCCTTGATGGGAGGGAAATCGCATATGGCGGGCACTCCAATCCTCCCTGTGAGCGAAGCTCATGGGGAGGGGGAACGCGCGAAGCGCGGTGGAGGGGCGAACGGCACCGGACGGCCCCTCCACCATGCTCCGCATGGTCCCCCTCCCCATCCGCTTCGCGGACAGGGAGGACGAGTAAAGCCATATGCGATTTCCCCTGCATCAAGCGGGAGGGGGTCCGTTGCCGCCGCCAGTATAATCCACTAGCCCCGTCGGAATGCAGGTCTATCGGGACAAGGACGCCGATCTCGGCCTCGTTCAGCAGCGCAGCATCGCGATCATCGGCTACGGCAATCAGGGCCGGGCGCA
>JAQGLD010000052.1 GCA_028293055.1 Alphaproteobacteria bacterium | reverse complement strand
GGGGAGCAGCCGGAAGAATCCGCCGCCGCCCGCGGCCAGTCGGCGCCCGGCGAATTCCACCGTGGTGACCGGCAGCTCGATCAAATCGGCGTCGGCGAGCGGGCGGAAGGCGAATCGCGGCGCTTCGCGCCAGCCATAATGGTCGTGGGCGATCGGGGCGACGCTCGACGAATAGGCATAGCCGAGCTCGGCAAGGATCGAATGCGCCCAGGGTGTCCGGGAATCGATCGAGAAGCTCGGAGCCCGATAGCCGCGCGGGCTTTGTCCGCTCGCATCCTCGATCGCGAAGCGGGCGCGCTCGAGATCGGCCCGGAAGGCTGCCGGGTCGAGCGTAAACACCCTCTTATGGTCCCAGCCGTGGCTTGCGATCTCGTGGCCGGCATCGGCGGCGCGGCGGAGCAGCCGCGGAAACCTGTGCGCCACCCAGCCGAGGGTGAAGAAGGTCGCCTTGACCCCGGCTTCCTCGAACAGGTCGAGGACCGCCTCGCCATTGCGTTCGACCCGCTGGGGAAGAAGGTCCCAGTCGGAACGCGCAATTACAGTCTCGAAGGCGCCGACCTGGAACCAGTCCTCGATATCGACCGAGAGGGCGTTGAACATGTCATGGCCTTCCCGCTCAGGCGGCGTTGGTCCGATAGCCCGGCGTCTGTTGGCCGTTCTCGACCCAGTCGACGAGCAAGGTCAAGACACGGCGAAGCGCCGCCTCCTGCTCCTCGAGCCGGGATTCGACCACGGATACGCGGCGCTCGAGCGCGAAGTCGCGCAACGGCTCGGCGGGCCCATCGTCGAGCCTCGCCTCGATCGCGGCCAGGCGGGGCTCGACGTCGTCATCAATCAGGGCGTCCGCTCTTGCCTGCGGGGGCGCGCCGTGGGCCGAGCGGAACTGAAGCACGCTGTCCTTGCGGGGCTGCGGGCGGTCGGCGGCCATGTCGGCTGCGACGGTCTCGACCGCGACATCGTCGATCGTCTCGATCTGCTCGATCGAGGCGAACAGCATCAGCCGGGTGGCGAAGAGGATTACCCTGCGGGGAACTCCGCCAGTATGGCGATGGATCGCAGCGAAAGCCGCATCGTCGTATGCCGGCCGGCCCTGCCAGCCCGCCACTTCGAGGCGGTGGATCATGTAGGGGCCGACCTCCTCGGCCTCCATCGCGCCGAGATGGTGGGTGGCGATCACACGCTGGCGCAACTGCTCGAGGCCGCCCTCGAGGCCGAGCTGGTCGCGAAATTCCGGCTGGCCGAGCAGGACGATCTGAATCAGCGCCCGGCCCTGACTGGTGAAGTTGGACAGCATGCGCAGCTCTTCGAGCGCCGATGTGGACAGGCCTTGCGCTTCGTCGACGATGAGGAGGGTGCGGCGTCCGGTCGCCGCTACCGCGGCGAGCTCGCGCTCGATGCGGTCGAGCAGCTGCGCCTTCTCGACCCGCTCGGTGGCGAGGCCGAGGCCCTGGGCGGCGAGGCGAAGCATGTCGTCGCCATCGACCTGGGTCGAGACCAGGCTGATCGCATTGAGTCGCTCGCGGTCGATCGTCGCCATCAGATGGGCGACGAGCGTCGACTTGCCGGCGCCGACCTCGCCTGTAATGACGATGAAGCCTTCGCCCTGAGCCAGGCCATAGCCGAGATACGCCATCGCCTTCTTGTGGGTGCGGCTCTCATACCAGAAGCGGGCATCCGGCGTGAGCTGGAACGGGCGATCGCTAAGGCCGTAGAAATCGGTATACATTCAAGTCTCTCCGTCGCGTCCTTAGAGCATCGTGTCGAAAGTGGGCGCCAGTTTTCCGGAAGGAACGATGCGAAATCAAAAGCCTAGAAGGTATAGCGAAGACCAAGCTGGAGGGAGCCAGCCGTGCCATTGTCGGTGCCCGCATTGTTGTTGTAGAGCCCGGCGGAGACGTTGCCCTGCAGATGATCGCCCATCAGGCTGCGATAATAGCTGAGGGTGAGCCCGCTGCTGAAGCTGCTGTCGTCGCCAGCGATGCCGCTGTCGTACCAGCCGCCGAACGCCTCGATGTCATAGCCTGAATTGTTGCCGAGCTGGCGGCTGGCAACCGCGTCAAGGGTGACGCTCTTGTCGGTGACTCCGCGCAGCGCGAAGGCCGCATCCGGAGGCGCGAAATAGTGACGGCTGGCGTAACCGGCGCCGAGATCGAAGCTCCACGGCCCACGGCTTCCCGACACGACCGCGGTCGCGCCGCGATTGCGGAAGTTGAAGTTGGCGACCGACTGGAGAGCGTCGTTGAAGCAGGTGCCGGTTCCGGCCTGGCTGCCGAAGATGCAGCCGCCCGGCCCGATCCCGGTCATCGTCGGGTTGTGGCGAGTGTTAAAGTTGCGCGGTACACTATTGAGATCGCTGATCAAAAGCCGTCCAAAGCTCGACACATTGTCATAGACGAAGGCTCCGAGGCTGTAATTGCGGCTGAGCTGCTGGCGGAGCGACGCCGTATAGGTGTTGCTGCCGTAGCGGCGGCCGAAACGGCCCTGAACCTCGGTGCGCGGGCTCGGCCGCCAGATCAGGCCGCCATCCCAGATGATTCCGTCCTGGTCGTAGGTGCTGAGCCGCGGCTTCGACGGATCGGCGACGACATCGCCCGCCGCGGTGACCACCGGAAGCCCGGCGGAGTCGCGCTGGATATCCTGCTGCGAGGCCTTGATCGTCTCGTAGCCGACGCCGCCGGTCGCGGCGAGGTAGGGCGAGACGGGGACGACCACATCGGCGCGGGCATATTTCCCGTCGTAGCGAGACTTGAAGCGGTTCATGTCCTCGTGCGACCAGCCGCCGGCGACGGTCCAGCCGAAAGGCGCCTCGCCGGGCGCCATGCCGACGCTGACATCGGCCTGGTGGACGGTGCTGCTGGTGTAGCGGTCCACCCGAGGCTGCCCTGCGACGCTGCGGGCGATGTCGTTGTCGTCGACTTTCACGTAGCCGAGATGGTAGCTGGCGGCGACCGTGACCGGTCCGGCGCGGGTCGACAGGCTCGGCCCGGCATAGATGCTGTAGATATTGGCATTGCCGGAGCCCGAGGGCACGCCCGAGCCCGCATTGCGGCTATCGCCGTGCGAGCGGGTGGCTAGCGCGCCGGCGTCGATCGCCACCGCGCCGGGGATCACCTCGAGGCGGGCTGCGGCGAGGCCTTCATGGCTGTCGGAATCGCGGCTGCCCTTCTTCCACGAGAAATAATGCTGATAATTGTAATTGACGGTGGCGTGGACCTTGCGGGTCGACACCGACGCGTCGATGCCGGCGCCGACGCTGGTATAGGTAAGCACCTCGCCGCCGCCGTTGAAATCGGCACTGACGACCTGCTGGACTTCCAGATAGGGATGGACGCTGGTCCGCGCCTGGGTTCCGCCCTGAGGCGCCTGCGCAGCAGCCTGGCTCGCGAGCATCGCCGAGCCGGCGATCGCGATCAGGGCCCCCGCCCTCAGCGCGCGGTGGGGAAGATCAGCTAGTTTCATTGTCCATATCCGTAATAACTGCCGAAGCGTCGCCCATTGCCTGCGAAGCCCGTTCCGTTGAGGAGCAGGCTGATTTTCTCGCAGCCGGAAAGCAGGCTGACGGCTTCGCGCAGATCCGCTTCGGTGGTCCTGTCGGCGCGCACCACCATCAGCATCTGGCCCACGAGCGAGGCCAGCACCGATGCCGGGGAGGCAAGCAGGGCCGGTGGAGAATCGAACAGCACGATCCGGCGGGGGCGGTCGCGGGTAAGCAACGAAAGCACTTCGGGCGTACGCCCGGAGGCAAGCAATTCGGTGACGTTGGTGACGCTTCGGCCGGCGGGCAGCACGCTGAGGCCGCGGACATCGGTACGGATCACCAGGCTTTCCGGATCGACGAACGGATCGGCCAGCGCATCGACGAGTCCGGCCTCGCCTTCGAGGCCGAGGGTCGAGAGGATTGCCGGCTTGTTGAAGTCGGCGTCGACCAGCAGCACCTCGGTATCGCGCTCGCCGGCGAGCGACAGCGCGAGGTTGATCGCGCAGAATGTCTTGCCCTCGCCCGACTGGCTCGAGCAGATCAGTACGGTCTGCCGACGATCGGCGGCGATTCCGGTCTTGCCGGTGACTCCGAGCATGAGCTGCCGCTTGACGATCCGGAACTCCTCGGCGACCGGGCCGACCGGAGCGTCCGGCTCGATGAAGCCGGCTTCGCGCAGCAAGGCGCGGTCGAGCTTCTGCTCGCGGCCGCCGGCGCCGGGCCGCGGCTCGGGCGGGGACACGTAGCGTGCTGCAGGCTCGGGCCGAGCGTCAGGTACTGCAGGAGTCGCGGTACGAGCGTGGGTTTCCGGCTCGGGGCGCGGCTGGGCCGGCCCGTCCGGAGATCGCGGAGCCGTCGGAACCGCGAAGCCGTAAAGGTCCGCCGCCCGCTCCAGCAGGGATTCGGTGCGGAGGGCACTATGCTTGTTCATTTCTGTTCCCTCACGCGACAAGGCTGCGCTGCCAGACTTCGACGGCCATCAGGATCGCGTAGCCGCCGGCGAGCGCGCCTGTGGCGCCGCCGAGCCAGACTAGGCGCTGGCGCCTGCGGCTGCGGTCCGCCGGGCTGAGCACGTCGCTGATCGAGCCGAGCACCGGCAGGCCGGTCGCCTGCTCGAGCCGGCCCTGGGTCGCGAAGGTCGCCTGGAGCTG
>JAQGLD010000026.1 GCA_028293055.1 Alphaproteobacteria bacterium | reverse complement strand
ATGCCGCCGCGCCAGTGAACATCGAGAGGATCCGGCGCGGCGGCGGGATATTCGCGGCTTCGAATTGCTCCGCGTAAGGGGCCAAATAGGAGACGACATGGTCCGCCCCGATCGAGCGCAGCCAATCGCGGGATTCGGCGCGCGAAACCGCGGCGACGATGGTGAGCCGTGGGATCGTGCGCGCCAACTGGACCGCCATCGACGCGACCGAACCGGCGCCGCCGACGATCAGCAGCACCCCGGGCTCGGCGTCGGTGCCAAGCCCGAGATGATCCCAAAGCGCTTCGCTCGCGGCTAGGGCTGCGAGCGGAAGGGCGCACGCCTGCGCCGGCGAAAGAGCGTCCGGCCGTCGTGCGGCGAGCCGTTCGTCGACCAAATGCAGCTCGCTGAGGCAACCGGGGCGAAGGATCGATCCCGAGTAGAAGACGCGATCGCCGACCCTGAAGCCGGTCACGTCGGCACCGAGGCTCTCGATCGTGCCCGCCGCGTCCCAGCCAAGGATCGCGCCGTCCGGGTAGGGATCCGGGCGCGCCGAGCGGCGCTTGCAGTCGAGAGGATTGAGCGCCGCTGCCTCGATCCGGACCAGCAGATCGCGCGGACCCGGCGCCGGCGCCGGCAGATCGACGTTTTCGAACCCGGCAAGCGCCGCGCCGGTCCGCCGCCGGCAGAGCACGGCCTTCACGCGCGCAGGGCCTCCGACCATTGGAAGGTCAAATCCGCGACCCGCGCGAGCTGCTCGGGCTGGCGGTAGAGATAATGGGCGGCGCCATGGATACGGTGATCCTCGACCCGTCCGGCCCCCGCCTGGGTCCAGCGGGCGACATCGCTGGGAAACACGCCGGCGTCTGCGGTATATTCGAGCTGCAGCACTGGCACCGTCGTTCTCGCGAGATTGTCGGGACCGTCGGCGCGCGAGCGCATCGACCATTGGCTAAGCCAGGATGTGAGGGTGGTGAATCGGCCGAGATTGTTGGCCGATCGGTTCGCCTGCTGCGGGGTCTCGCCGCGATTGCCGCCGGGCGCGCGGTCGTTTGGGTCGAGGCTGCGGTCGACGAAGCGCGGGTCGGCATAGGTGCGATGAACGACGAATGCCTCGTCGCGCGGGCCATTGGGCTCGGCGCGCAACGCGCCGAGCCGCGCGAGCGCCCAGTGCGTGATACGTTCGCTGCGCGCGAGCTGGCCCTGCCGGACCCGGGCGATGAAGTCGGGAGAGAAAGGCGAAGCATTCGCATAGATGTCGAGCGCGAGAGTGCTCGCGTCGGGATCGGCTTCGTCGATCACAGCGGCATCGATATAGGTCGCCATCAGCCGCGAGCGGCCGGGATGGCCAGCGAGCAGCACGATCGCATCCGCGGGCGGCAATTGCTCGGGCGAGAGGTCGACTGGATCGCCGGCTGGAGTCTCGTTGAGGGTGATCGACTCGGCCTGCGCCTGGTAGAAAGCGGTCAGCGCCGCACCGCCCGAATTGCCGAGCAGGACCACTCGGGCGAAGCCGCGCTCGCGCAGGAATCTCACGCCAGCGCCGAGATCCTGGATGACATTCTCCATGATCAGGGTCTGGTCGCCGCCGCAGTAACGCGTGTTGAGCGCAAGTACGGCCATCCCGCGCCCAACCAGCGAGTCGATCAGATAATGGCTCATCATATTGCTTGCCGGGTGCATCAATATGCCGGCGGTGCGCGCTCTGGGCGGGGCGGCCAGCACGCCGTAGATACGCGGCGCGTTGAGCTGGAGTCCGGACTGGGTCTCGAACGCGTTGCCGATGCGGATCGGTAGCGCGACATGCTGCCGCTCGATCATGCTGCTCGCAGGCCCTCCGCCAATGATGCGAATCCGGCGACCTTGGCGACGAGCGCGTCGCTGTCCGCCGGCAGCGAGTCGCCGCGCCAGGCGACATGTGCGTCGGGCCGGACCAGCACCAGCTTGCGCTCGTAGAGTGCGGCGATCTCCGGCTGGTCCAGGTCGACCAGCTTGAGCTGCATGCGTCGGGCATGGGCCGCAGAGGTCAGCGCGGTTGCGTCGAGCGTCGGATCGAAGCGGAGCAGGACGAAGCCGTGGCCGAACAGGTCGATGGTCGAGCGGCCGTCGCTCAGCCATGCGTGCGGCGCGCGGTGGCCAGGGCGGGCGGTCTGGACATAGGAGCCGACCGGATCGGGCGGCTCGGGAGTTCCGTCGGGAACGACCAGAGGCGAGCCTTCGTAGCGATACCCGAGACCGACGCCGTGCGACGTCCATTCCTGCTGCAGGGCCTCGCTCATCCCTTCGCCGACCTCGCGGCGGGCCGCATCGCCTTCCTCCCCCGGGTCGAGCACTCGGCTGAAGTCGGTCGCACCGATCCAGGCGGCGAAATTGCGGGTCGACAGCGAGCTGTTGCGGATCGCCACCGCGCGGCGCTCGAGTCCATAGGCGTCGAGCAGGCCCTCGCCGCCCTGGCCGGTCAGCACAGCGTGGAGCATCCAGCCCAATGAGAGGGCGTCGCCGATACCGGTGTTGAGGCCGTGACCGCCGGTCGGAGAGGTGGTGTGTGCGGCGTCGCCGGCGAACAGCACGCGTCCGGCGCGATAGGTGTCGATCGTGCACTGGCTGCGTCGCCACGGGAACACCCGGAGCAGCTCGAACGGGATGCCCGGCCCGAAAGCCCGGGCGACGTCGAGGGAGATGTCGTAGGTCGCCGGGTTCAGTTTTTCCTCGGTGCCCACCAGGGTGAAGCGCCAGAGGTCGGTGCCGTCGACCGAGGTGAGGTTGGCCCAGGTCCCGCTCGGGTCGATGAACATGTAGCGGTTGCGGATACCGAACTGGCTTTGCGACAGGTCCGCGCGAAGCATCGCGCTGACCGAATAACTCAGCATCTTGCCGGGGAAGTCGATGCCGAGGCCGCGCCGGATGCGGCTGCCGGCGCCGTCGCAGGCGACGAGATAGCGGCCGCGCAGGGTCCGGCGCTGTCCGGTATCGATCTCGACGACCTCCGCGGACACGCCGTCATCATCCTGCTCGAGCGATTCGAAGCTGTGGCCGTAGAGCAGATTGACCTTGCCGGTGGCGGCTGCGGCGCGCGCCAGGATAGGATCGAACTGAAATTGCGGGCATTTGCGAAGCATCTCGAGCGCGCCCTCGGGAGGCACCCGATCGTTCGTCGAGGGCCGAGGGTCGCTGCCAATGAAGAGTCCGTCGAGGGCGGTGCAATAGAGCGTGTCGAGATTGACGTCGTCGGGGAACCCGCACGTCGCGACCTCGTGCGCGATTCCCCAGAATCGGCAGATCTCCATCGTCCGCTCGTTGAGCGTTCCGGCCTTGGCGAGCAGTTCGGCGCCGGTGCTGTGATCGCGCTCGACGACGATGCTCTCAATGCCGCGGCGGCCGTGGTCGAGCGCGGTGGCCACGACTACCGGGCCGCCGCGGATGATGAGAACTGGCGCCTCCTCGATCATGCCGCCGCCTCCTCCGCGGGGGAGGCGAGCTGGACGGTGATCCCGCGCTCGATCAGGCTGGCGATCTGGGTCTCGCTAAGGCCCGCCTCTCGCAATACCTCGATGCTATGCTCGCCGAGCCGCGGCGGCTGGCGGCGCACCGATGGCTGAGATTCCGACCAGGTCGTCGGGACCCGGATCTCACGGATCTTGCCCTCGGTGGGATGCTCGACGACCGGGAGATAGTTGACGGCCATGAGATGCTCGTCCTCCATCAGCGTGTCGAGGGTGTGGAGCGGCGTTACCGGAATGTCTGCCTCGAGCAGCAAATCGACCCATTCCGCGCTGGTCCGCTCGAGCATCGCCTGCGAGACATAGGCGTAGAGGTCATGCGCGTGGTCGGTGCGGGTGCTGATGTTGCGGAATCGCGGATCAGTGCGGAAGATGTCCTCCTTGCCGATCAGCTTCATGAAATTTTCCCAATGCTTGTCGGTATAGATGATCGAGCAGATCCGCCCGTCCTTGGTCGGATAGGGGCGGCGCTCCTTGGTCAGCGTCCTCTTGTAGCCGGCGGGCCCGAGTGGGGGCTCGAACGTCTTGCCGCCCATATGATCGCCGAGCACCCACTGGGCCATCGTCTCGAACATCGGCACGCTGATCTGCTGGCCGCGTCCGCTCTTCTCCCGGTAGATCACTGCCGCAAGCAACGCGACGGCGCTGCTCATCCCGACCGCGCGGTCGTTGAGCGCCATCGGCACATAATGGGGCTCCTCCGAACCGGCCTGGACGAGCAGGGAGGGCAAGGCGGTGACGCCCTGGATCAGATCCTCGTAGG
>JAQGLD010000019.1 GCA_028293055.1 Alphaproteobacteria bacterium | reverse complement strand
GCCCTTTCCGCCCGGCTGCTGGACCGAATGGGTCGCATCGAACATCACCGGAAAGCCGGTCTCGGCCATGATCGGCAGCGAGCGCATGTCGCTGACCAGAGTGTTGTAACCGAAGCTGGCGCCGCGCTCGCACAGGATGATTCGGTCATTGCCGGCCTCGACCAGCTTGGCGGCGACATTCTTCATGTCCCACGGGGCGAGGAACTGGCCCTTCTTCACATTGATCGCCCGTCCGGTCCGCGCCGCGGCGACGAGCAGATCGGTCTGCCGGCACAGGAAGGCTGGGATCTGCAGCACATCGACCGCCTCGGCGACGATCGCACACTGGCCGGCTTCGTGCACGTCGGTGAGGACCGGACAGCCGAACCGCTCCCTGATCTCCGAGAAGACGGACAAGGCCTTGTCGAGGCCGATTCCGCGCGGCGCGTCGATCGAGGTGCGGTTGCCCTTGTCGAACGAGGATTTGAAGATCAGCCCGAGGCCGATCTCCCTGCAGAGGCCAGTGAGCGCTTCGGCCATTTCGAGAGCATGCTCGCGGCTCTCCATCGCGCAGGGCCCGGCGATCAGCACGAATGGCCTGTCATTGGCGATCTCGAGCGATCCGACGGTGACGGTCTTCGCGTTGCTCATCAGAAGGCTCCGCATTCGGCGAGGATCTCGTTCACATCGCGGCCGCGCGCCGCGAATAGTCGGATCCGGGCTTCGTTGGCGAGCGAATCCCAGGCGAGCCCTTCGACCTCTGCCCATCTGTGCTGCGGGACCACGATCACTCCGTCCTCGTCGGCGAAGACGACATCGCCATTGGCGACCGCGACACCGCCCATAGAGATCGGGCGGTTCATCGACTTGACCGTCCCTTCATATTTGATGTCGTCGCAATGGCTGTGCCGTGCATAGACCGGAAAGCCGAGCGCCCGGACGTCCGCGCTATCGCGGGTATTGCCGTCGATCACCGCGCCGACCGCGCCGGAGCGGATCGCGAGATTGGCGTTGAGATCGCCGAAATAGGCGCGGTCGGGGACGTCGGTCGCGACCATGATGACATCGCCTGGGCGGACGAAGCGATAGGATTGCAGCGCATCGTATATGCCCTTCCAGGCGTCCGGTGCGCGCTGCTCGGGCGCCGGCAGAGCAGCGAGCTCGAGCGTCCGGGCGCGGCCGAGCAGCTTGCCGCCACTGGTCGGGCGAAGCGATGGCGGAAGCACTGCCCTGATCCCCCTGTCCTTGCAGATGTCGGCGAGGATGGTCGACGAAAGGTGAGGGAGGATGGCGCGGAAGCGGGTGACCTCGGCGGCGCGCTGGCCGGCCGCGACCGTCTCGGCGATGACCAGGTCCGAAGCGTGGTTGATGTCGATCTGCTCGATCGGGTCGAGATCGAACAGGATCGGCTTGGTGCCGAAGCGCCGCGTCGGAACGCCGTTTGCGGTGCGGCGAACGATGTAGAGGCTCATCGCCTCGACGATCGTCGGCGGCAGGTCGACGCTGTTGGGAATCCGGCCACGGCCGTAGAGCGGGGCCCCTTCGTCCCAGCAATATTGCTTGGCGCGGCTCACCGCGACGAGGCTGTCCGCTTCCGGGTCGGCGAGCAGGGCGCGGATCGCGCGGCCGATCGTGTCGGCCGAGACGAAGGGCGCCGTGCACAAACATTGGACCCAGAGATCGGCGTCGGGACGCTGGGCACATTCCCAGGCGAACATTTCGTGGCCGTCGGTGGCGTTGCTGGCCAGCTCGGACGGCCGGGAGAGGCGCGAGACGGGGAGATCGTCGGCGACCGCGGCGAGCGAATCGCACTCGGTATCCAGGCACACTTCGCCGATCTCGGGACAGTCGAGCGCCTGGCGCAGCTTGCGTTTGAACAGATGCTCGCCGTCGAGCACGCTCATATTCTTGGCTGCGATCCGCTCGCTATGACCCTTGGCGGGCACGAAGGCGACGATGTTCACTTGGATTTTCCGTTCAGATGGTCAGCAGATCGTTGGCGTGGAGGATGCCGAGGAGGCGGCCGTCCGGGCCGACGACGGGAAGGACGAGCAAGCGGGCCGATGCGCCGCGCAGCAGGAGCAGGACGTCGCCGAGCGTCGCATCCTGGTCGATCACCCGAGGCTCGCGCTGCATCACTTCCTCGGCACGGGTCGCATAGACATCCTTGCGGGCCTGGAAATGGCGTCGGATGTCGCCGTCGACGACGAGGCCGAGCAGGCGCTGCCGGTGGTCGATGACGCAGGCGGCACCCATCCTCTTGCCCGACATGATCGCGAGCAGCTCGGCGACCGAGGCGGAAGGCAATACGGTCGGGACATCGGCGCCTTCGCGCATCAAGGCGCGAACCGGGATCATCTGGCGGCCGAGCAGGCCGGCGGGATGGTGACGCAGGAAATCGTCGCGGGTGAAGTTGCGCGCCCGGCTGACCGCGACCGCGAGCGCATCGCCGATCGCCATGTGCAGCGTCGTGCTCGATGTCGGCGCCATTCCGATATGGTCGGCCTCGCGTGGGACGATCGCCGGGACGAGATGGTCGACCGCGCGGGCGAGCGGCGATCCGCTGCGGCCGATGATCCCGATCAGCCGGCACGAACGCGCCTTGAGCAGGGGGAGGATGCGGAGAATCTCCTCGGTCGCCCCGCTGTTCGAGAACAGGATCGCGACATTGCCGGTCTGCACCGCGCCGAGATCGCCATGGGCGGCCTCGCCAGCATTGAGGAAGAAAGCCGGCGTGCCGAGGCTCGAGAAGGTCGCTGCGAGCTTGGCCGCGACAAGGCCGGACTTGCCCATGCCGAGGCAGACGATCGGCCGGTCCTGGGCTGCGATCAGCGCGACGATCTCCGGAATGCCGGGCGGCAGATCGGCGAGGAAGTGGCTGAGCGCGTCGCGCTCGGCGACGATCACGTCGCGAAACCAGTCGTCCGGGCAGAGAGCCGGCGCAGTCGCGGCCGGCGCGACAGGCGCCATCGCGGCAAGCCGCGGCGGGCTCATGCGAACAGCTCTGGAGCAAGCGCCTCGATCCGAGCCATCGCCGCCGGCCATCGGCCCCGGTCGAAATCGCGGTCCATCCGGCCGAGAACGTCGTCGGCCGCAAGCGAGGGATCCTGCGGGTCGAACGCCTGGTTCAGGAGGTGGAAGGCGGCCCAGATGCGTGCATCGGATTCGGCCGCAACGCGCGGCTGGCCAGCGGCGATATCGGCAAGAAAGGCGTCGATCTCCGAATAGGCTCCGAGCCATTCGCCGGTCGCGAAGCGGGACCTTCGGACCATCGGCTTGCCGAAGAAAGCGGCGAGCGCGAACGCCTTGGAATCGCCCACCAATATTCCATCGCAATGGCGCCCGAGCGCGACCGTGGAGGCGCCTTCCCCGGCCGGTGCCAGGGCCACGGACTCGCCGAGCCCGGAGACCGTCGTCTCAAGCCTTTTATTGTCGACGTGAAGGGTGTTGAGTGGATGGTTGGTCACGCAGAGGTTGAAATCGGGCCCGATCCGCTCGGCGAGCTCGCTGACCAGGCGATGATTGGGCGTGGCCCCGACACGGTGCATCAGGAAGAAATTCTCCTCATGTTCATATTCCAGCGGCAGCAGCAGAGTCGGCCGGTCGCTCGGCGACCCGAACAGCGCGAGCAGGCGGTCGCGCGAGCCAGCCTCGTCTTGCAAGGCGCGAAGCCGCGTCCAGGCGGGCGCGATCCAATGATCGAGCGCGGCCCGGTCGTCCGCGTCGAGCGTCGGGATCAGACCCTGGTCGAGCGGCTGGTCCTGAAACGCGACCCATTGCGGCGGCAGCGGGAACGGCGCCGCGCCGGCTTCCATCAGAAAGCGAACCCGACCAGGAAAATCGCGCACCGTGTCGAGGTCCGCGCTTCGGCAGACGACATGGTCGGGATCGATGCCGCGCGCGAAATCGACCAGATCCTGCCGTGCCGAAGGGCGGGTCCGCATCGTCGGATGATCCGGATCGTCGACGATGCACCAGCGCAGATCGGGCAGATCCGCGCAGCGTTGCATTTGGTCCGGGCCGATCCCGGTGCCGCTCCACATGGCGGGCGCAAGGATGTAGATTTCCGCGGCCGGCGCGAGCTTCCGGATCAGCGGCTCGACGATATGCTCGAACCACCATGGCGTCACCACGGGAAGATAGAAGAGGATCCTCATGCGCGGGCGTATCGAGGCGCCCGGCCGGTTCCGCACGGCCGTTCCCGGCGGTTCTGAACTGGAAAGGAAGCGGCCAAGAATTCACTCCACGAGAGAGGAACCGTCCGATCGGCCCTCTTCGATCTTATAGGCCCGAGCCCGGCCCTTAGGGCGGCCAAGGCGGAAAATTTTGCCTAGTGGCGCGTCACTCGAGCGCTAGCCGGCCATAAGTAAGGAGGGCCCGCGATCGTGCGGGCGATGCCGATCCATCCCTGGAGCCGCCTTTGTCCTACCTTCCCGCGCCGGCCGAATGCGTCGCCGAAGCCGAGAATCTCTTCTACCTGCGCGGCGCGCCGGGCCGGCTCGGCAAGCTCCTCGCCCATTACGAGATCTACAAGCAGATCGTCGGGCTGCCCGGGGCACTGGTCGAGCTCGGAGTCTATAAGGGAGCCTCGCTCGCCCGCTTCGCTACCTTCAGAAGCCTGCTCGAGAGCGATTCGAGCCGTGCGATCCACGGCTTCGACGCGTTCGGCGCCTTCCCGCGCGACGGAGTCTCGGGCCCGCTCGACCAAGCGTTCATCGCGGAGTTCGAGGGCGAGCGCGGCGAGGGCATTGCGAAGTCCGACCTCGCAGCGATCCTCGACGAAAAGCCGTTCCGCAACGTGCATCTCCACGAAGGCAATATCTTCGACACGCTTCCCCGCCATCTCGAATCCGAGCCGGCGCTCAGAATCGCCCTGCTCCATCTCGACCTCGATGTGTACGAGCCGACCGCCTTCGCGCTCGATAGGCTGCTGCCGCACATGGTTCGCGGCGGGATAGTGATGTTCGACGATTACGGAATGGTCGAAGGCGCGACCCGCTCGGCCGACGAAACGGTCGACCGGCTCGGCGTGAGGCTGGAGAAGCTTTCGCTTTATGCGGTGCCCAGCTTCTTCCGGATTCCCTGACCTGCCGCCGCGGCGCCAGGGTCTGGAATAGACTGCGCCGCGCCTTGCGGCCGATCGCGCGATGCCGCATCTGATGCGCAGGAGCGGAAAATGAAGATCATCGGAAGCTATGTCAGCCCCTATGTGCGCAAGGTGCTCGCCTGCCTCGCGCTCAAGGGTCTCGATTACGAGATCGACCCGATCACTCCCTTTTACGGCAATGACGAATTCGGGCGGCTGAGCCCGCTGCGGCGCATTCCGGTGCTTGTCCAGGGCGAGCTGGTGCTGACCGATTCCTCGGTGATCTGCGCGTGGCTCGACGAAGCCTATCCGGCCCGGCCCCTGCTCCCGCAAAGTCCGGCCGACCGGGCCCGGGCACGCTGGCTCGAGGAATATGCCGATACGCGGCTGGGCGACATCTTCATCTGGGGCCTGTTCTATCCGAAGTTCGTCCACCCGATCGTGTGGGGCGAGCCGGGTGACCAAGCGCGTATCGACCGGAGCCTGAGCGAGGATGCTCCCGCGATGCTCGATTATCTCGAGACCCAGCTGCCGTCCGAGGGGTTCCTGTTCGGCGAGATCGGACTCGCAGACATCGCCGTCGCGAGCTTCTTCCGCAACGCGGCCTATGTTGGTTTCGAGGTCGACGAGGCCCGCTGGCCATGCGCCGCGCGGTTCGTCGCGCGAACGCTCGCGCATTCGGCCTTCGCGAGCCTGCTGCCGTTCGAGCTCGCGCAGATCGCCACGAATCCGGCCGGGCGGCGGCAGGCCCTGCTGGCCGCGGGCGCACCGCTCGCCGCCGATACCCTCGGCGGGCGCGAACCGCACAAGGGGATCATGCGGCTTTAGGCCGTTGGGCCTGCCGCGGTGACACCCGGTCTCGACGTCCATTCAGCTCTGTGGGTCAGAGCCATTCGGCGCCCGGTCTGGCCGGGCGCCGGACAGGATCAGCAGGCGTAGCGGCTGTTGTGACGCTGGATGTGCCGCCCGAGCAGGGCGCCGCCGACACCGCCGATAATCGGACCGGCGAGGCCGCGGCC
>JAQGLD010000616.1 GCA_028293055.1 Alphaproteobacteria bacterium | reverse complement strand
TCCCAAAGGCAAATGGCAGCATCTGTCGATGGTCGCGGGTGCGGTCGACGACGACCAGCTGACCGACGGCTTCATGTTCGACGGAAGCTCGATCGAAGGCTGGAAGGCGATCAACGAGTCCGACATGATCCTCAAGCCGGATCTCGACGCGGTCTACATCGATCCCTTCTCGGCGACTCCGATGATGGTGATTTTCTGCGACATCGTCGAGCCCGGCACCGGCGAGCTCTATGCGCGCGATCCGCGCTCGACCGCCAAGCGCGCCGAGGCCTATCTCAAGTCAACCGGAGTCGGCGACACCGTCTATGTCGGACCGGAAGCCGAATTCTTCATGTTCGACGATGTCCGATTCGAGGACGGCTATACTGGAAGCTTCTTCAAGATCGACGATATCGAGCTTCCGACCAATAGCGGCCGCGAATATGATGTCGGCAATCTCGGCCACC
This sequence comes from Alphaproteobacteria bacterium, assembly GCA_028293055.1. Taxonomy (GTDB): domain Bacteria; phylum Pseudomonadota; class Alphaproteobacteria; order Sphingomonadales; family Sphingomonadaceae; genus Allosphingosinicella. The sequence continues at coordinate 3,640 of JAQGLD010000616.1, read as the reverse complement.
GGCCGCGCGCCAAGGGCGGTTATTTCCCGGTCGCTCCGGTGGACAGCGCGATGGACATCCGCGCCGAGATGGTCTCGACCATGCTCGAAATGGGCCTGCCCTGCGACAAGCACCACCACGAGGTGGCGGCCGCGCAGCACGAGCTCGGCCTCACCTTCGGCACCCTGGTCGAGACCGCGGACCGGATGCAGATCTACAAATATGTCGTCCACATGGTCGCCCAGGCCTATGGCAAGACGGCGACATTCATGCCCAAGCCGATCGCCAAGGACAACGGATCGGGCATGCACACCCACATCTCGATCTGGAACGGCGGCAAGCCGCTCTTCGCCGGCAACGGCTATGCCGGCCTGTCGGAAATGTGCCTCTATTTCATCGGCGGCGTGATCAAGCACGCCAAGGCGCTCAACGCCTTTACCAACCCGACCACCAACAGCTACAAGCGCCTGGTGCCCGGCTACGAAGCGCCGGTGCTGCTCGCTTATTCGAGCCGCAACCGTTCGGCCTCATGCCGAATCCCGTACGGCACCGGCGAGAAGGCCAAGCGCGTCGAGTTCCGTTTCCCGGACGCGATGGCCAACCCCTATCTCTGTTACTCGGCGTTGCTGATGGCGGGCCTCGACGGGATCCAGAATCGGATCCATCCCGGCGAGCCGATGGACAAGAATCTCTACGACCTGCCGCCGGTCGAGCTGGCCGAGGTCCCCACCGTCTGCGGCTCGCTGCGCGAGGCACTCGAGGCGCTCACCGCCGACATGGACTTCCTGCTCAAGGGCGATGTGTTCAGCCGCGACCAGATCGAAGCCTATATCGAGATCAAGTGGGCCGAGCAGCATCGCTGGGAGACCACTCCCAGCCCGGTCGAGTTCGACATGTATTATTCGTCCTGATTCGCAGCGCGCGAACCGGGGCTCGGGGCATCGGACGGTTCGCCGTCCGGTGCCCTTTCTCTATCTGAAGCCTGTGCGCCGCCTGGCCTTGGCCGGAGTCTGCCCCTCGATCGGCTCGGCGACGACGGCATCCGATTCGAGGTAATCGGGAGTCAGCATCTTCGGAGCGCGCGGCGCCTTGAGCGCGAGCTTGCCGAGCTGGAACGGTGCTTCGAAACGGAGGCCGACCCGCCCGGCGCTGCACCAGCGAACCTCGGCGTCGAGCCGCCCGGCCTCCTCGAGATCGAGAGTCACGCGCAGCTCGGGTGCGAGGACCTGATCGCATTCGAGGGTCGCCCCGCCTTCGGAAATGGTGCGCAGCCGCACCGGGAAGGAACGCCCGTCGGCGTCGAGCCGGCCGTTGCGGATCAGGCGATGGCGCGGCGGACGGCTGAAGCCCGGAACCGGTTCCGGAGCGGCGCGGCTCTCCGCGGCGAGCGTGGCCGCGGCTGCGGCCGAGATCGGCTTGCTGAAGAAGAAGCCCTGGATCTGCGAGCAGCCCAGCCGTCGGATCAGGGTCACCTCCTCGCGAGTCTCGGCCCCCTGAGCGGTCGTGTCCATGCCGAGGCTTTCGGCAAGCACGACGACGGCTCGGACAACCGCTGCGCTGCGGCTGCGGGGATCGCTCGCGCCGCGAATGAAGCTGCGATCGATCTTGATCTTGTCGAGCGGCGCGGTCCGCAAATTGCCGAGCCCGGCGCGGCCGGCACCGTAATTGTCGAGGGTGAGCCGGACTCCGATCGCCTTGAGCCGCTCGGCGACCCGGGCTTCCTGCGCCCCCTCTTCCAGCACCGACTCGCCGACCTCGAGCTCGACCCGGTCCGGGTCGAGCCCGGTGGAAGCGAGCGTCGCGGTGAGCGTAGCCGGAAGGCCCGAGTCCCGCAGCTGGCCGGCCGACATGTTGACCGCGATCCGGATATGCGACGGCCAATTCGCAGCCTCGCCGCAGGCGGTGCGCAGCACCCAGTCCCCGATCCGCGGCATCAGGCCGCTTTCCTCGGCGATGTGCAGGAAGGCGGCCGGCGCGAGCACACCGCGGGTGGGATGGCGCCAGCGCAGCAGGGCCTCGAACGCCAACGCATCTTCGGAAACGCTGTCGACGATCGGCTGGTAGAGAAGGTAAAGCTGGCCTCGCGCCATCGCCTCCCTGAGATCGGCCTCCAATATCTGCCGCGCGACCGTTTCGGCATTCATCTCCGACGCGAAGAAGCGGAAGGTGCCGCGTCCCGCGGCCTTGGCGGCGTAAAGCGCGAGATCCGCTTCCTTGACCAAAGCCGAGGCGAGCGCCTTGCCAGGACGCGCGACCGTGATCCCCACCGATGCGCCTATCACGATTCGGTTGCCCTCGATCTCATAGGGTCGCGACAGGGCTTCGATCAGCTCGCCGGCGAGCTGCGACAGCCGCCCCTGCTCCTCGATCCCGGGCAATATGGCCTGGAACTCGTCGCCGCCGAGCCGGCCCGGCTGGCCCTCGTCGCCAAGCGTCTGGGCGAGGCGCATCGCAACCTTCTTGAGCAACTTGTCGCCGACCGGATGGCCGAGCGTGTCGTTGACCTGCTTGAACTTGTCGAGGTCGATCAGCATCAGCGCGCAGCCGCGCCGCCGTGCCTCGGCATTGAGCAATGCCTGGTCGAGGGTCGCTGCCATCATCGCCCGGTTGGGAAGGCCGGTCAGGCTGTCGTAGCGCGCCAGCCGGGTCCGCTCGGCCTCCGAACGCTGCTCCGCGCTGTAGTTGGTCGCCATGCCGCGGAATCCGAGGAATCGGCCGTAATCGTCGAACACCGGCCTGCCCGACAGACACCACCAATGCTCGTCGCCGTCGGTCGCGGCGCGGACGATCGCGTCGTCGAACGGAAAGCGCGCGTTGAGGTGAGAGCCGAGCGGCCTCTGGCCCTCCTCGCCGCTGACCTCGAACATTTCGTCGAATCGGCCCCCGATCAGCTCGCAAGCCGGAGTTCCGACATGCCGGGCCATCTCGTCCGAGACATGGGTGAGGATCGAGTCCGCATTGGTCTCCCAGAACCAGCCGCGGCCACTCGCTTCGAAATCGGCGAGGAACAGCTGCGCGCGCTGACCCGATCGTTCGCTCGCCAGCTGGCGCCGCGCGTTCGAGATGAGATGGCCGGCGCGGACGAGACCGATCCACGCGAACAGGCAGGCAAGGACAGCGCCGGGCGCGGCCAGGGGCTCGGTCGAATCGATCCAGGGCAGCACGCCCAGCGTCGCCGCGGCGGCGAGGATGAGCAGGATCGGAATCGGAAAAAGGACCGGGATAGACGCTCCAACTCCGGCGGTCAGCGCGATCCGCGCAAGCATCGAATCCGAGCCGGGGCCCGCCATGGCCGCGGTCGCCGCCGCCGCCCACAAGGCTCCGCCCAGGACGACATACATTGCGGCGATCCGGATCAGGAAATGGGGCGGGCTCATGCGCCGAGCGTAAAGCCAGAGGCCGAGATCGAGCAGCAGTACACCGGCGAGCGGAAGCAGCAGCCCAGCCGACATCCCCGCGGCATGGACGAGGAGCAGGCTCCACAAGAGATGCGAGAAAGCGAGGATCGGCAGCGAGGCGGCGAGCGTACCGGCGCGTTCCCACGCGATCGGCGAATCCTCCGGATCGGCAGTGCGCAGGTCGAACGCGATCAACCCGATCGGCCCGAGCGGGCCGATTGCGGTGCTGGCGTCGCTGATCCCGGCGAACCGGCCTTTTCTCA
>JAQGLD010000614.1 GCA_028293055.1 Alphaproteobacteria bacterium | reverse complement strand
GGAGGACGGGGCTTAACGCGCTTCCGGTCCTTCGATACGGGCCCTCGACAAGCTCGGTCCCTACTCAGGATGTGCGGATGGGGGCCGAAAATATATAAGTCTCGCTCATCCTGAGTAGCCATCGAGCTTGTCGAGATGGCGTATCGAAGGACCGCCAAGCTGGATTTCTACACCTACATGCTGCGCTGTTCCGACGGCAGTTACTATCTCGGCCACACCGAAGATCTCGACGTGCGTCTCGCCCAGCATCAAGCCGGAGAACTCCCCGGCTACACAATGAAAAGAAGACCGGTGACCCTGGTCTGGTCGGAGCGCTTCGCCGAGCGTGACGAAGCTTTCTCCGCCGAGCGCCGAATCAAGAACTGGTCGCGCGCGAAAAAGGAGGCGTTGATCCGCGGCGACGGGGACACCATCAGAGAATTGGCGAAGAAGCCGGCCCTTCGATACGGGTCCTCGACAGGCTCGGCCCCTGCTCAGGATGAGCGGTCGTCAGGGGGTCTGGCGGAACGGCCTGCCCAGCCGGCAATCATCCTCGTCCGCCCGCAGCTCGGCGAGAATATCGGCAAGGCGGCGCGCGCCATGCTCAATTTCGGTCTGACCGAGATGCGGCTGGTCAGCCCGCGCGACGGCTGGCCCAATCCGGGCGCGGCGCCCGCCGCCTCGGGCGCCGACCTCGTGCTCGACCGCGCCACCGTCTATCCTAGCGTTGCCGAAGCCGTCGCCGATTGCCCCAACGTGTATGCGACCACGGTGCGCAAGCGCGGAGTCACCAAGCCGGTGCTCACCCCCGTCCAGGCTGCGCAGGCGATCCATGCCGGTCCCGGCAGGTCGGCAATCCTGTTCGGCCCCGAGCGCTCGGGGCTGGAGACCGAGGACGTGAACCTCGCCCGCAGCATCATCACCGTTCCGATCAATCCGCAATTCGGCTCGCTCAACCTCGCCCAGGCAGTGATCCTGGTTGCTTACGAATGGTCGAAGCAGGTCGATCTCGCCATGCCGCCAGCGACCGAGATCCTGCCCCCCGCCCCACAGGCCGAGCTGGAGGCGATGATCGCGCATCTCGAGGCCTTGCTCGAGGCCGCCGATTATTACCATCCGCCGAACCGGGCGACGGTGACCCGGCGGACCTTGCGCGGAGTGCTGACCAAGCCGGGCTGGAACAGCCTGGAGGTGCGAACCTTGCGCGGCGTGCTCAGCGCGCTGGAGCGCAAACGCCGCTGATCGGCGGCGCGCCTCGAAAGATTGACTTTTCCCGACCGAGCGGCCATGTCGCGCCCTCGCAATTGGCTCCGCACCCCTGGTGAAGCGGAAGCCGCGTCGGGTTCGGCCCGGCGGTGCGTGTCCAGGGATGCCGGTCTTCCGACAGAAGAGACAGTCTTTTTTCGAAGACGGCCGGCGCGTTCGTGAAACAGCAAATTGGAGAAATATCGTGAGCAAGCGCTCCAGCGCCAAGTACAAGCTCGATCGCCGCATGGGCGAGAATGTCTTCGGTCGCCCGAAGAGCCCGGTCAACAAGCGCGAATACGGCCCGGGTCAGCACGGCCAGCGCCGCAAGAGCAAGGTGTCGGACTTCGGCATCCAGCTGCGCGCCAAGCAGAAGCTCAAGGGCTATTATGGCGACGTGACCGAGAAGCAGTTCAAGCGGACCTTCACCGAAGCTGCCCGGATCAAGGGCGACACCTCGCAGAACCTGATCGGCCTGCTCGAGCGTCGCCTCGACATGGTCGTCTATCGCGCCAAGTTCGCCCCGACGATCTGGTCCGCGCGCCAGATGGTCAATCACGGCCACATCCGGGTCAATGGCCAGAAGTGCAATATCGCCTCGCGCCGGGTCAATGTCGGCGACGAGATCGGCCTTGGCTCCAAGGCGCAGGAAATGGCGCTGGTGATGGAAGCCCAGGGCCTCGCCGAGCGCGAGATCCCTGATTATGTGGTTCCGGACGGCACCGCCAAGGTGACCTTCACCCGCATCCCGACGCTGGACGAGGTTCCCTATCCGGTGCGCATGGAGCCGAACCTGGTCGTCGAGTTCTACTCGCGCTGATCGATCCCGCATCGCGGAAACGAAAGGGCGGCTCCGCAAGGGGCCGCCCTTTTCGTATCCGATGCTCGCGAAGCGCTTGAGCGGTGCAGCCGGCCGAAACGAAAGCCGATCCGCCCTTCCCCCTACGGCAGCTTGAGCGCGGCGCGGATGAAGGCATCGCTACGACGAAGCATGTCGGCGCGCACGACGCTGTCCTCGAGCTGGTGATCGAGGCCGGGATAGATGACGAGCTCGCTCCTGCGCCCCGCCGCCTTGAGCCGCTGGTCCATAAGCCGGGATTCCCCGACCCCGACATTGAGGTCCTGGTCGCCGTGGAAGAGCAGGACCGGCGCGACGAGCTTTGCAGCATTCTGCGCCGGCGAACCCTCGCGTATGTGCGGGCCGGTGCCGATGAAGTCGCGCGTGAGGAGAGAGTCGCTCCCATCCCGTCTCTCTTCGGCGAGCAGGTCGAGGTCGGTGACCGGGGCGACCGCCACCACTGCTTTGAACAATTGGGGATCGAGCACATTGGCCTGCAGCGCGGCATAGCCGCCATAAGACCAACCGAAGATTGCGAGCTTCGACGGATCGGCGATGCCCTGGGCCGCCAGCCAGCGCCCCGCATCGACGACATCGCCGATCGCGATGCGCCACGACTGGAAGCCGTTCTTGACGAAATAATCGTCGCCATAGCCTGCCGAGCCCCGGAATTCCGGCTGGAGCACGGCGAAGCCGCGTGCAGCGAAATATTGGGCAAGCCAGTCGAAACCCCACTCGTCGCGCGAAGCCGGCCCGCCGTGCGGCATCACGATCGCCGGAAGGCCGCGACCGTTGCTGCCCGGCGGAAGCGTCAGATAGGCCGGGATCACGGTGCCGTCCGCCGCCTTGAAGGTGATCGGCTTCTGCTCGGCCAGCTTCGCGCCCTCCAGATCCGCGCGCGACAGCATCAGCTCGGTGAGGCCGTGCGTAGCCTTGTCGAACAGATAGTAGCGGCCCGGATCCCGATCGCTCCCCGCCCAGAGCAGAAGCTTGGATTCGTCGAGATTGGAATCGACGAAGTCGACCAGCGGCAGCCCGGGCAGCGCCTTCGACAAGGCAGCCGAGAGTGCGTTGAGGGTCTTGTCGAAAAAGATCGCCTGTCGCTTCTCGGTGGCAAAGGTCAATCCGACCACACGCTTGCGCCGGCCGATCCGCACCAGACCATCCACATCCACGTCGGGCCGGGAAAAGACCAGGGTCTCCCGGTTCGTTCCGTCGAGAGCGACGCTATACAGCGCGAGCCGCCCGTCCTTGCGCCTGAAGCCATAAGCGACGTCGAGATCGGAATCGACGGCATAGGGATTGAAGCCTTCATGCGTCCGGGTGTCGAGCGTTCCGAGCGGCTTCCATCCGTTTGAGCCGCGCGGGCGGTACAAATAGTTGATCGTGCCGGTGGAATAGCCGTTCTCGGACGTCGCGCTCAGGCCCATGATTCGCACCTTGCCGCGGCCATCGCTGATATATTCGACGGCATCCCGGCGCGGCGCTTCGACATTCTTCGAATCGAGGCTGCGAGTGTCGAGCCGGTCGACGCCGAGGCCCTCGCGCTTGTCGATCATTCGGGTCGAGGAGCTCTCCTGCGGCACATAGGCGCGGTTGACCAGGACGGCTCCCTCCTCGTCCGGAAGGGCGTCGATGACCTCGCCTCCATAGAAGGAGACATAGGCATCGTTGCTGCGGCTTTCGCGGCTGAGCAGCTTGAGATTCTTGCTGTCCGCATCGACCGCGACGATGCGCGAGGCGGCAATCAGCTGGCCCGCCGCGCTGCCGATCAGATAGAGGTTGCAGACCAGTCGATTGTCCGAAACCCAGAAGCAGGAACGGATCCGGTTCGGCCTGCCGTCCGCGGACAAGGCCACCCGGGGCGCTGCGTTCGAACCGACATCGGCCACATAAAGGATCGTCGAGGGACCGGGCCCCGGCGCGACGAACGCAACCTTCGTGCCGCCGGGCGAGAGGCTCATCTGCCGGACGTCCTCCCGCTCGCCGAACAGCAGAGCGGCATCCTTCTGCGCCGACGGCGCCTGCCCCGCGGCCCAGGCCGAAGCCTGTGGAAGCGCGAGCGCGATGAGCGCCACACCCCTGAGAACGATCAATCTTTTCCGGAACATACCACCCTGCTTTCAGACACTTGCCCGAATCCGTGGTTGGCAGCTCTCTCAGGCCTGCGCAAGCCGCGCTGATCGAGCCTGACGGTTCAGCACCACCCTCAAATCAGAGGCCAAGCGCTTTCCTGAGGAATTCTTCGCTGCGCCGAAGCATCTCGGCGCGGGCGGCGCTGTCGTCGAGCTGGTGGTCGAGCTTGTCGAACTCGACCAGTTCGACCTGCTTGCCGTGGGCCTGCAGCCGATCGCGCATCAAGCGGGACTCGTGCACCGCGACATTGCGGTCGAGCGTGCCGTGGAAGAGAAGGACCGGCGCCCGGATCGCGTCGGCGTGTCGCGCCGGCGAGCCGTCCTCGATATGCGGGCCGGTGCCGAAGAAGTCGCGGACATTGCCCGAATTGGTGAATCCGGCCCATTCGTTGCGTGCTTCGCCGAGATCGGTGACCGGGGAGACCGCGACAATCGCCTTGTAGAGGGAAGGATCGACGACGGCCGACTGAAGCGCCGCATAGCCGCCATAGGACCAGCCGACGATCGCGAGCTTGGCGGGATCGGCGATCCCCTGGCTGATCAGCCAGCGCCCGGCGTCGTTTACGTCGCCGATCGCGATCCGCCAGGACTGGAAGCCGTTGGTCTGGAACCACTGGCTGCCATAGCCCGCCGAGCCACGGAAATTGGGCTGCAGCACCGCATAGCCGCGATTGGCGTAGAATTGCGCGAGCCAGTCGAAACCCCATTCGTCGCGCGCACTGGGTCCGCCGTGCGGCATGACGATCGTCGGCAGTCCCTTTTCCGGCTTGCCGGGCGGCAGCGTCAAGTAAGCGGGGATCATCGTCCCGTCGGCGGCGCGGTAGCTGACCGCCCGGACGGAAGCGAGCTTGACGCTTTCGAGCTCGGGCCG
>JAQGLD010000596.1 GCA_028293055.1 Alphaproteobacteria bacterium | reverse complement strand
CAGGCGAGCCGTCTTCGGGCCCTTGGCAGCAGCCGCCGAATCCCGATCCGCAAGCCAGATGGCCTGGCTCCGAAGCCTATGGGACGGATTCGGGGAGCGGGCCCAATTTCGGACCCGGCTTCGGCCCCGATGCCGGCCGGCCGATCGGCCCCGGCGCGGAGACGCCCACCCGCCCTCCGCCGATCGACCGCGCTGCGGCGAGCAACCTGGCCCGGAGGCTGGTCCTCGACTTCCAGTTCGAGGGACGAATGGCCCGCGACGATTATTGGAAGATGTTCGCGTGGCGCGCCGGGATCGTGCTGATCGCCTTCGCGCTCGCCGCCGGCGGTGGCGGCGAGATGGGCGAGGGGCCCGGGGTGATCGGCCTGCTCGCCGCGTTGCTGGCGCTTGTCGTCGGGCTGTCGGGCATCGCCGAGGCGTGCCGGCGCCTGCACGACACCGGCAAGCCCGGCATGTGGAATTTCCTGCTGTTGATTCCCTATATCGGATGGGCGGGTCTCATCTACCTGCTCGCCCAGCCGGGCGAGCCCGGGGCCAATCCCTACGGGCCGCCCCCAGGCGGAGCGCCCGGCCGGTGACGGCCATGCCGCCCGACCCGGACCGCAAATGGGCCATTCTCGCCAAGATCGACCTCGAATGCTGGGAGCAGAGGGGCACGAGCAGCCAGGGCTGCCCGATCTGGGAGCTCAAGGCCGATTGGCTGCGGGTGATGTTCAAGAACGCCTATGTTTCGGTGCGTGCCTGCGCGCCCGCCGGAATGCGTCCGATATACGCGGTCTGCTTCGTCACTCCGGAAGGGCTGCACGAGCTTCGCGTCTTCTCCCACCTCAGGACTGGCGAATATTATGATTCAACCTGGCGGTTCGGCGAAGCTCCCCCGGGCATCGGCGATCGGGTGGGGCATCTCGGCCGTCGGCGGCTCGAGGTCGCGCTGACCAACGGCGAGACTTCCGTCGCTTCGGCGAACGCGATCTGGATGGTGGATCCCGCCCGGCTCGGCCAGCAATTGGGTCCGCAGGACTTGCGGATCCGGATATTCTGTCCGACCATCGACGAGACGGTCGACGTCAACGCCGCAACGCTCGACCTCGCCTACCAGGAGAACCAGCTCGAAAAGCAGATGAAGGTCGTGCCCTGGCAGCGCTACCTCTTCTGGCTGACCCAGCTGCGCCGGATCGACAAGGCGGCCTATGGCCGGATCCCCAAGACCGTCCGGCGCTGGCTGGAAGGGGCCGACGGGCAAGCCTGCCTCTCGCGGATGAGCGAGCAGGATGTCGGCCGCCTGCTGCAGCAGGGCATGTTGCCGCCCTATCTCGCCTGGCTCAACCCGCAGGAAGCGCAGCAGGTCATGGATTCGATCCGAGTCCAGCGCGGCGTTGCCGGCCGCCAGGACGTGCTCCAGCAATATGCGCTGATGATGCAGATACCGGGATTCAACCCGATCCCGCGGCTGATCCAGGCGATCGACCCGGGACGGCTCGACATCTTCGACCTGCAGGTGTTCATGACCATCGGCGCGCTACGCGAGCTGCACGGCTTCGTCGAAGTCCAGCAGGCCGAGCTGATCAAGCGCCGGCCCGATTTGCAGGCGGCGATGCAGAGCCCGCAGGGCGCCCGCCAGCTCCAGGCCGATTCCGAGGTCATGGCGCTCGCCGCGGATCCGCGGGCGCAAGCGTGGCAGGCGGAACAGCTCGAGCTCCAGGCGCGCCGCGCGGGCAATTACGGCCCGACGAGCCCGGAGGTGATGACCGCCATGCAGGTGATCACCAATATCCAGCAGCAGCAGCTCGGAATGATGATGCTCGGCAGCAATCTGGGCATGTTCGCGGGACTCAACGCGGCCGAGCAATATACCAAGCTTGCGCTCGCGAATGGCCCGCCGTGGAAGCTCTACAAGCCTTATTGCTGTTGACGAGGACCTGGATCCCCAGCCCGCGAGGAGCCCTGCGAAGATGGACCCCAATAGCCTCGAGATCGTCTGTACCGACGACCTTGCGCCCTTCTTCGGCGCGGTCCCGCAATCCTCGAGCCTGCTTTACTATGCGGTTACCGGGTTCGAGGTGCCTTCGCTTCCGGCGCTCCCGCCCGAGAGCGGGACGATGAAGACCGAGACCGTCGCCGCGGTGCTGTACCGCTTCCGCTCCTACATCGCGGAGCTGCACCAGGCCGGCCGCAACCGGTCGATGGCATTGCAATTCTCCTCGTTTCCGGACGAGTCGAACTTCAACGCGCGGGTGCGTTGCCACATATTGCTGCGCTCGGCGCAGGCGAGCGAGGAGCTTGCGAGGCGAGAGGTGGCGGCTTTCGCCGAACAGGCGCGAAGGACATTTCCGCAGGAGGGCATCTTCGCATATGGCGGCCCGCGCTGGATGAAGCGGGCCGAGCTCGCCAAGGCGCTGTTCGAGGGCGACGAAGCTCCGATCGACGTGGTCGAGATCAGGAAGCACGAGCAGGTGCTGCCGATCTGGAGCCAGCCGTCGATGCAATATGTGCCGCATCGCTTCTGGGCCGACAATCGGCGCGATCCGTGGCTGTCGATCATCGAATCCCTGGCCCAGGCGACCACCCAGACTGCAGTGCGGATCGAGCTCCAGCCAGTCCAGCTCAAGCAGGGCCAGGGGCTGGACTTCATCGCGCTGGCCGGGCGCTGGTTCTCGGTGATCACCGAGGATCTCACCCGCAAGGCCAGCCAGGGCGAGCAGGTGCGCACCGACGGTATCGTGACCGAGGAGATGATGCGCCAGGAGCTGGTCTCGACCGCCTCCTCGGACGCGTCGACCATCTCCTACATCCACCGGGGCCGCCATGTGTACGAACGGCTGACGGCCTATGCCGACACCGTGTTCGTCATGCGGGTGACGCTCGCTGCGCGCGGCGCGGTGCCGGAAGCGCTGGTGGGAAGCGTGCGCTCGGCTTTGTCCAATCCGCCGCCCGACGATCCCGATGGAGCGCTCGGCTGGATCCGCCCGGGCATCGCGCGACCCGGGCCCGACGAGCGCGAGGATGCCGTCGACAGCTTCCGCCGCCTGACCCAGTCTCGGT
>JAQGLD010000535.1 GCA_028293055.1 Alphaproteobacteria bacterium | reverse complement strand
CTGGTGGTGAGCACCGCGCCCTCGAAACGATCGGCAAGCAGCCGCAGCCGCTCGGCGGGCCCGGCTGCGACGGCAAAAGAAGCCGAGAGATCGGCGGCCGCGACCTCTGCGGCTCCAAATTGCTTATCGACGCTGACGCTCGCCATTCTGAGAATTTTCTTCTACTGACGCTCCGAAACGGACGCGCAGCTTCGCGCTCGCGATTCGCTTCAAAAGCCGGTGAGCTGCCCAGTTATGCTCTAGCGGGACGGGGATCAACCAAGTCGCGGAGATAACAACAAAGCCAATGGCGTGAGTCGAAATGGTGGAACAATCTTCTAATTCGAGGAGAGACCAGAGTGGATAATACCGACCGCAGGATCCTCGAGATTCTTCAGCGCGATGCCTCGCTGCCGGTGGCCGAGATCGCGGGGCAGGTGAACCTGTCCCAGACTCCCTGCTGGCGCCGGATCCAGAAGCTGGAGCAGGCCGGGGTGATCCAGGGCCGGGTGGCGATCCTCGACCCCGACAAGATCGGTCTCGGGCTGACGGTTTTCGTCGAGATCGAGACCGGAGATCATTCGAAGCAATGGCTCGAGATGTTTGCTGAGACCGTACTGACGATGGCCGAGGTGATGGAGGTCTATCGGATGGCCGGCGACGTGGACTATCTGCTGCGTCTCGCGGTCGCCAACATGGCCGCCTATGACGATTTCTACCGCCGGTTGATCGCAACCGTGCCGATGAAGAACGTCACCTCGCGCTTCGCCATGGAGCGGGTCAAGTTCACCACCGCTTACCCGATAGAGGGATGAGCCGGACCGCTTGAATCGGCCGGAACGATGCGCCACCTGCTGTTGCAGAGGCTGGAGAGTTTATGCTTGAGAAGAGCGGCCAAATCGGGCTGGTCGAATATGATGCGATCGACGCCGCGCGTTTTCGAAGCGAGGTCAAGGGATCGGGGCGGCCGGCCATATTCCACGGGCTGGTCGCGGGCTGGCCGGTCGTCGCCGCGGGCAAGGTCTCGCCGCAGGCGCTTGCCGATTATCTGCGGCGCTTCGATCGCGGCCGACCGGTCGGCGCGATGCTGGGGCCGCCGCGGATCGACGGCCGCTTCTCCTACAATGACGATCTCACCGGATTCAATTTCAAGCGGCAAAGCGTCAAGATCTCCGGCGCGATGGATTATCTCCTGTCGATCGCCGGCGAGGAGCGGCCGCCCGCCTTCGCGATCCAGTCTGCCCAGGTCTGGGAGACCCTTCCCGGATTCGAAGCCGAGAATGTGCTGCCGTTGCTGCCGGCCGACGTCGAGCCGCGGGTGTGGATCGGCAATCGGGTCACGGTCGCGGCGCATCACGACCCGTCGGAGAATATCGCCTGCGTGGTCGCCGGGCGACGCCGCTTCACCCTCTTTCCGCCCGAGCAGATCGCAAACCTCTATGTCGGCCCGTTCGAGCGCACGCCCGCGGGGACGACGATAAGCCTGGTCGACTTCGACGTTCCGGATTTCGAGCGTTTCCCTGGTTTCGCCGAGGCTATGGCGGCAGCGATCGAAGTCGATCTCGAGCCCGGCGACGCGCTCTACATACCCTATATGTGGTGGCACCATGTCCGCTCGCTCGAGCCGGTCAACATGCTGGTCAATTTTTGGTGGAAGGCGCCACCGCCCAGCAAGGACCATCCGATGGATGCGCTGATGCACGCCATGCTGACGGTGCGCGACCTGCCGGAAGCCTATCGCAGCGCCTGGAAGGCGCATTTCGACCATTATGTGTTCGAGGCCCACGGGCCGGCCGGCGCGCACCTTCCCGAAGCGCAGCGCGGGGTGCTCGGCGCGCTGGACCCCGACAAGGTCAAGGCGCTTCGCGACGCCCTTCAGAACGGACTCGACAGGCGCTGAGGCTCAGCGGCAGCCAGCGCGGGTGCGGCTGTCGATCCCACGATTGCCGCCGAGGTCGTCGAGCACGAAGCCCTGCGAGCAGTCGAGAACGGCCTCTGCCCCGAGCCCGGCCACGGTCATTCCGGCGATATCTGCGGAGCCGGCGCTGCGCAGCGTCAGCGCGTGGCTGCGCGCACCCAGGATGGTCACATCCTTCAGATGGAGACCGTTGATCGCCTTGCCCATCAGCGACACGGCCTCCTCGCTGCTGTCGAGGATGCGAAGCCCGCGCACTGAGATGCGGGCCTCGATGGGCGCGTCGAGCGCGTAGAGCCAGAAGGCGCCGACACCGAAGCGCCAGCGCGGATCGAAGCTCCCGCTGCGGACGACGAGATTGTCGACCAGGTCGATCGCCCCCGAAACCGGGACCGCTGCGAAGCGGTTGCCGATATGCAGCCCTCCACCTTCGGTGACGGTGTCGGCGACGACATTCCCGCTCACCTCGAGATCGTGGCCGCCATAAAGCGCGATGCCGTTGGCGAGGATCGGGGCGATGACCGTGTTGTGGCGGAACGCGATATGATGATCGGCCGCAATGCCAGACCAGGCGGCGAGCCCGTCGTCGCCGCTGTTGCGGACGAAATTGTTCTCGGCGATCGCATGGCTGACGCCGCGATGGAAGTTGAGGCCGTCGGCCGCCGTATCGAGGATCCTGAGGCCGCGAACGATGATCCCGTCCATCGGTCCGTCGAACCAGAGCCCGACCTTTACATGCTGGAT
>JAQGLD010000528.1 GCA_028293055.1 Alphaproteobacteria bacterium | reverse complement strand
GAACTGCCGGTCGACGTGAGTCCCATCGCTGCGGCACCGGGTGCGGCGACGACCACCAGCTTCACCGTCCAGGTCGAGACTCCGGATGCCGCCGCGGTCAGCCGTGCCGAGCTTTCGGTCAGCCGGGTCGGAGGCGTGACCTCGGCGATCACCACCAGCCTCGCGCTCGGTGGTACCTCGCTGATGCGAGTGACCTATATGGGCGATTCGGCCGCCTTCCAGGCCGCCCTCCAGGCGCAGGGCTGGCAGGTATCCGGCTCGGGTACGACCCTGCGCATCAGCCGCGGCGGAGGCGACTGACATGGTCCAGATCGCGTTGCCGCTCGACTGGCCGGTGGCGGACCGCGACGAGGACTTTCTCATCTCCGAAGCGAATCGGTCGGCCTTCGATCATCTCAAGCGTTGGTCGCTTTGGCCGGTGATGGCGACCCTGATCACCGGGCCGCGCAAGTCAGGGCGCTCGATGCTGGGGCGGATCTTCGTGCGCAAGACCGGCGGCCGGCTGTTCGACGATTGCGAGCAGCACGACGAGGAGGATCTGTTCCACGCCTGGAACGACGCCCAGGCGCGGCGGCGTCCGCTGCTGATGATCGCCGATTCCGCCCCGCCGGCCTGGCGGGTAGCGCTACCGGACCTGCGCTCGCGCCTGGCCGCCACGCCCCATGTCGAGATAGGTGAGCCCGACGACTCGCTGGTCGGGGACCTGATCGTCAAATTGCTCGGCGATCGGGGCATCGCGGTGCCCCGGGAGCTGCCCGATTTTCTGGTGCCACGGATCGAACGCTCCTATGTCGCGGTTCTGCAGGTCGTGGAAGCGCTCGACCGCGCGGTCCTTTCGAACCATCGCCGCATGACCGTTGCCATGGCGAAACGCGCTCTTCAGGAATCCGGGATATTACGCCGCGCATGAAAAGCCAGGTCCGAGCTTCGACCCCCGCCCAGCCGGAACCACCGCAATTCGCGGCGCGCGACCTCTATTTCAATCGCGAGCTGAGCTGGCTGGCGTTCAACCGCCGCGTGCTCGAAGAAGCGTGCAACACCGCCCATCCCCTGCTCGAGCGGCTGCGATTCCTGTCGATCTCCGGAAACAATCTCGACGAATTCTTCATGGTCCGGGTCGCCGGCCTCAAGGGCCACCAACTGCTCGGCGTGGAGGAAGTCTCCGCCGACGGGCTGACTCCAGCGCAGCAGCTCGCCGCGATCGCCGAGGAGTCGGAGCGGCTCAGCCTCAGCCAGCAGCGGGTGTGGTCCGATATTCACACCGCGCTCGCCGAGGCCGGAATGCGCGTGATCATCAACGAGCGGCTGGACAAGGCCGCGAACCAATGGCTCGAGCGCCATTTCCAGGAGCAGATCTTCCCGGTCCTGACCCCGCAGGCGATCGACCCGGCCCATCCTTTTCCCTTCATCCCGAACAAGGGCTTTTCGCTGATCTTCGACCTTCGCCGCCAATCCGACGGCGAGCCGATCCGCGAATTGCTGATGATCCCGACCACGCTGCCGCGATTCATCCGGATTCCGGGCGACAGCCTGCGCTACATTGCCGTCGAGAATCTCATCCGGCGCAATATCGGCAGCCTGTTCCCGGGCTACGAATTGCTCGGCGGCGGCGTGTTCCGGATCATCCGGGACAGCGACATCGAGATCGAGGAAGAAGCCGAGGACCTGGTCCGCTACTATCGCAGCGCCATCAAGCGGCGCCGCCGCGGGCGCGTGATCCGGCTCAAGCTCGAAACCGGGATGCCCACGGCGCTTGCGGCCATGGTTCGCGAGGGGCTCGCTGCGACCGACGCGATCGTCACCGAGTCGACCGGCTTCCTGGGAATCGCCGATCTCGACGCGCTTTACGAGGCGGACCGCCCCGATCTCAAGTTCGAGCCGTTCACGCCGCGCTTCCCCGAACGGATTCGCGAGCATGGCGGCGACTGCTTCGCCGCCATCCAGGACAAGGACATCATCGTCCACCACCCCTATGAGAGCTTCGAGGTGGTGGTCGAGTTCCTCAAGCAGGCCGCCGCGGACCCTGACGTGGTGGCGATCAAGCAGACCCTCTACCGCGCGGGCAAGCAATCGGCGGTGATCCGAGCCCTGATCGACGCCGCCGAAGCCGGCAAATCGGTGACTGCGGTCGTGGAGCTCAAGGCTCGGTTCGACGAGGAGCAGAATCTGCTTTGGGCGAGCGCGCTCGAGCGGGCCGGGGTCCAGGTCGTCTACGGCTTCATCGACTGGAAGACCCACGCCAAGGTCTCGATGGTCGTGCGCCGCGAGGAAAAGGGCTACCGGACCTATTGCCACTTCGGCACCGGCAATTACCACCCGGTCACCGCGCGAATCTATACCGACCTCAGCTTCTTCACCGCCGACCCGCGCCTCGGCCGCGATGCGACCCAATTGTTCAACTATATCACCGGCTATGTCGAGCCTCGCAACCTCGACATGCTGGTCCTCTCGCCGCATGGCCTGCGCGAGGAGCTCGGCAATCTGATCGACCGCGAGGCGGCCAACGCCCGCGACGGCAAGCCCGGCGCGATCTGGGCGAAGATGAACTCGCTGGTCGATCCGGCGATCATCGACAAGCTTTACGCGGCGAGCGAAGCGGGGGTGCAGATCGATCTGGTCGTCCGCGGGATCTGTTGCCTTCGTCCCGGAGTAGTCGGCCTGTCGTCCCATATCAGGGTTAAATCGATCGTCGGGCGATTCCTCGAGCACAGCCGCTTCTGGTGCTTCGGCAATGGGGGCAAGCTGCCCAATCGCGAGGCGGGCGTCTATATCAGCTCGGCCGACTGGATGCCGCGCAACTTCGATCGCCGGGTCGAATATATGCTCCCGATCCAGAACCCGACCGTCCACGCCCAGGTGCTCGACCAGGTGATGGTCGCCAACCTGCTCGATAACGAGCAGAGCTGGCGGCTCCTGCCCGACGGTCGCTACGAGCGGCTCGAGCCAGGCGACGAGCCGCCGTTCAACCTTCATCGCTATTTCATGACCAATCCTTCGCTTTCCGGCCGGGGCGCGGCGCTCCGCAAGAGCGGAACAGTGCCCAAGCTGCGCTTCCGCGGGAACTGAATTGGCGGATCACGAGCCCCGGGCGATCGTCGACATCGGATCGAATTCGGTCCGGCTCGTCGTCTATGCCGGCCCCGCGCGAATCCCTTCCGTGGTGTTCAACGAGAAGGTCCTTGCCGGCCTCGGCCAGGGCTTCGCCGAGACCAGGAGCCTGTCCGAACCGGCCCAGGCTCGGGCGCTGGCCGCGCTCGCCCGCTTCCGGCTGTTGATCCGGCAGATGGAGGTCAAGGAATGCCGGGTGGTGGCGACCGCGGCAGTGCGCGACGCGACCAATGGATCCTATTTCCTCAAACGCGTGAAGGCGGTCGGCTTCCGGCCCGAAGTGATTTCGGGCGAGGAGGAAGGGGCGCTGGCCGGCGAGGGGGTGCTCTCCGCCATTCCAGAGGCCGACGGCATCGTCGGGGATCTCGGCGGCGGCAGCCTGGAGCTGGCCGACATCAGCGCCGGAAAGGTCCACAAGAGCATTTCGCTCCCTTTCGGGGTGCTTCGCATCGGCGAGCCCAACCGCAGGACCGAGGACTGGCTGCGCAAGGAGTTGCGCAAGGCGCTGAAGGCTGCGGGTCTGGAAGGCCGGGGCAAAGCGAGGCCTTTCTACCTGGTCGGAGGCTCGTGGCGGTCGCTGGCCCGGCTCGACATATTGGCGACCGGCTACCCGCTGCAGATCACCCACAATTACCGGATGCCGCCGCGGCGGCTCGCCCAGCTCGGTGACCTGATCAAGACGTTCGAGCGGTCGAATCCGGAAGTGCTGGCGAGCGTCTCGGCCTCGCGGGTGCCGACCTTGCCGGCAGCCAAGCTCGTCCTATCGGTGGT
>JAQGLD010000495.1 GCA_028293055.1 Alphaproteobacteria bacterium | reverse complement strand
GGCAGCACCAACGGCATGGTCAGCAAGGCGTAGGTCGCGGCCGCGCTGGCGGCGAGCCCGATCAGCTTCGCCCCGAGCACCCTCCCCTCCGGCAAGGGCGAGGACAGCAGAAGGTCGAGATCGGTCTTGTCGAACAGGGTTCGCTGCGCGCCGATCAGGGTCTGCGTCGTCATGAAGCTGAGCAGGACCAGCAGAACCGCGCTGCCGTAGACGAGGTAGAGCGGCTTCGCGACGATCGGGATGCCGCGAAGGGTCACCGCCAACTGCACGCCGATCGCGAGGAAGAAGAGCAAGAGGATCAGGCGGATCCATTTGCCGGCGCGGCTCCTCTTGCTGCTTCGAAAGGTGAGCCGCACCTCGTGGAGGACCAACCAGGCCAGCGAGCCCGGCTTGAGCCCCGGCAGGGCATCAAGCCTCGGCAGGTTCATGCCGGCTTCCGGTGAGGTCGAGGAACAATTGCTCCAGGGTCAGCTGGGCGTCGCCCGCCCGCTCGCGAAGCTCGCCGAGCGTGCCTTCGGCGAGCAGACGACCGTGCTGGATGATCCCGATGCGGTCGGCGAGACGCTCGGCCACTTCGAGAATATGGGTGGTGATGATCACCGAAGCGCCGGCGCGAACCTGCGCCTGGAGCATGTCCTTGACCGATCGCGCCATCGCCGCATCGAGCCCGGTCAGCGGTTCGTCGAGCACGAGCAGGCGCGGCTTGTGGATCAACGCACCGGCGAGCGCGACCTTCTGCTTCATGCCCCGTGAAAAGCCTTCGCAGCGCGTCGCCCTCTCGTCCCAAAGCTCGAGCCAGCGCAGCAGCCTTTCCGCCTCCGCGGCACCCTCGGCCGGGTCTATCCGCCACAGGCCCGCGACGAAGGAAAGATATTCGAGCGGAGTCAATTTGTCGTAGAGCATCGGCTCGTCGGGCAGCCAGGCGGTGATGGTCTTGGCCGCTGTGGGATCGGCGAGCGCATCGACACCGAAGATCCGGATCGACCCCGAATCCGGTCGGGTCAGGCCGACCGCCATGCGAAGCGTCGTCGTCTTGCCGGCGCCGTGGGGGCCCAGCAGGGCGTATAGCTCGCCGGCTTTCACATCCAGGTCGAGATCGACGATCACCGGCTTGCCGAAGCTCTTGTTCAGGCCCTTGATCTCGAGCGCCGGCGCGCCTGGCGCACCCTCATTCCTTATTGGGATCTGCGTCATCGCCATGCTCTTAGCGGCAAGCAACCCGCCGCGAAAGCTGGGGCATCCGACCGTGCTTCCTCCCATGGATTTCCAGGGGAGTATCCAAGAACCTATTCCGCCGCGTCGTGGACCGGCACCGGCGGCTTGGGCTTTCCGCCCGGCCGCAGCAGGCGCCGGACCGCGTTGAGCAAAGGCAGCTCGAGCCATTTGTGATAGGCGATTCCGACCGCCGCCGAGACGAGGATCGCGATCGCTGCGAGCAGCAGCGGATCGATGCCGCGCCCGACCCGGACCATCACGCTCATCAGCGGCACATGGACAAGGTAGATGGCGTAGGAGGCATTGCCGAGCAGCACCAGGGGTGCAGCGATCCTCAGCCGCCCTTCCGTCTCCATCCGGACGATCGGAAGCAGGATCAAGGCGAGGCCGAGCCCGAAGATCACCGAATAGAGCCGATTGGCGGGTGACAGGAAGAAAGCGACGAGCAGCAGCAGGCCTGAGACCGTCAGCACCGGATGATTGCGCGCCTTGCCCTCGGCCAGGCACCAGGCGCCGGCGATTCCGAAGAGGAATTCGAGATCGATCGGCGAGACTCCGGGAGTCTGGACGAATCCGAGCGGCAGCATCAGCACGATCGCCGCTGCCCAGACCAGCGAGCCAAGTAGCACCCTCTTGCTCCACAACAGGGCGAAAGCGAGCGCGTAGAACAGGATTTCGTGCTGGAGCGTCCAGGCCACCGGAAGCGCAGGGCCGGAGGGACCGGGCAGCAGTGTCAGCGTCGAGACCCAGTCCCACGCATGATCGCCGCGGCTGACCCCTGGCAGCGCCAGATAGGCCAGCGCCATCGCGAGTCCGATCGGCCAGTAGGGCAGATAGATGCGGGTCAGCCGGCTCTCGGCATAATCGCGCGGCCAGCCCGGCCGCGCCACCCGCCAGTGATTCGTGTGGTAGATGATGAAGCCGGAGAGGACGAAGAAGAAGTCGACCCCGAGATACCCATAGGAGCAGATCTTCGACAGCATCGCCGGCAGCGGCGCGACCTGCTGGGTGACATAGACATCGGCATGGTGGCAGACCACCGCCATCGCGGCCAAGCCGCGCCCGGCCTGCAGGCTGTCGATCGTGGTGCGCGGGGAGGAAGCCATCGAGCCTTCGAGTGGCCCGCGTCGCGGCCCCGGTCAAGCCAGCGACCGTGCACCTTCCCTGCCCCGTCAGCCTGCGGGCCGCTCGCCCAGCCGCCTCGCGATGATCGCGCAGGCGATGAGCTGGATCTGGTGGAACAGCATCAGCGGCAGGATGACGAGCCCCACCTGCGCGGCAGGGAAGAGGACTCCCGCCATCGGCACTCCGGAGGCAAGGCTCTTCTTCGAGCCACAGAATAGCAGCACGATAGCATCCTCTCGCGACAGCCGAAGCGCCCTGGCCGCGCCCCAGGTCGCGCCGAGGACGATGGCGAGCAGCAACAGGCAGAGCGACGACAGGATGGCCAGGTCGGCGACCGACACTCGATGCCAGAGCCCTTCGGCCACCGCGGCCCCGAACGCAGTGTACACGACCAGCAGGATCGAACCGCGATCGACGACGGAGACCAGCTGCTTGTGCCGGGCGACCCATCCGCCGATCGCGGGCCGGAGCAGATGCCCCACGACGAAGGGCAGCAGCAATTGCAGCAGGATCGATCGAATCGCAGCGAGGGATGTGCCAGCGCCCGGCCCGTGCACGGCCGGATGCATGAGCAGCGTCACCAGAGCCGGGGTGAGGAGTATCCCGATGAGGTTCGAGAAGGAGGCGCTGCATACCGCGGCAGCGACATTGCCGCGGGCGATCGAGGTGAATGCGATCGACGACTGGATCGTCGAAGGCAACAGGGTCAGGAACAGCAGCCCGGCAGCGATCGGGGCCGGCACGATCGGCAAGCGCGCAAGCCCGAGGCCGAGCAGCGGAAAGAGGCCGAACGTGACCGCGAAGACGGCGAGATGAAGCCGCCAGTTGCGCGCGCCCTCGACGATCGCCTCGCGCGACAGCCTGGCGCCGTGGAGGAAGAAGAGCAGCACGATCCCCGCATCTGCCGCATAGCCGAAGACAGGGATCCCGGCCCCACGCGGCGGCAGCAGCGAGGCGACCAGCACGGTGCCGACCAGCATCAGGATGAACGGCTCGAAGACGGCGATGAGGCTGCGGATCACCGTCCTGCTCCTGGGCTGGCGCGGTTCCGGGTGCACGGCAGCGGCTGGGTCACAGGGTCTCCCCGGTACGGGGAGGGGGACCATGCGCAGCATGGTGGAGGGGTTGTCGAGGAGGTCGTGCCAGCCCCCTCCACCCCCGACTGCGTCGGCGGTCCCCTCCCCGTGCCGGGGAGGATCTCAAATGCCATCACTCCAGGCTGCTCAACGACAACAACTGCGCCAGCACAGCAATTGCGATCGACTCCGGCTCCTTGCCGTGGATTCCGGGAAGCCCGATCGGGCAGGTCAAGCGGGCGGAATCGACTTCCTCGGCGGCCAGCCGCGACAGGAATCGGGCGCGCTTGGTCTGCGACCCGATCAGGCCGACATATCCGGCGGCGCTGCGCAGCGCCGCCGCTGTCAGCTCGTAGTCGAGTCCGTGATCGTGGGTGAGGATCAGGATCGCGGTGTCGGCACTCGCGTCGCGCGCGCAGGCCGCCATTGCCTCAGGATCGGCGAGCATTACGCCTGGAGTCCGCGCCGCCTCCTCCCGGCAATCGTACCAGCCGATCTGGAACCGCAAACCCTGGGCGCGTTCGGCGATCGCACGGCCGACATGGCCGGCC
>JAQGLD010000440.1 GCA_028293055.1 Alphaproteobacteria bacterium | reverse complement strand
GACCACCGTCCGCTCGCTCACCGGCCCCGCTTTGCCGGCCAGCAACGCCGCCAGCGCGACCGCGCCGCCCGGCTCGACCACCAGCCGCAAATGCCGCGCGGCAAAGGCCATCGCAGCCGCAATCTCCGCCTCGCTCACCCAGATTCCGCGCGCTCCCGACTCGATCAAGGCGTTCAGGGTCAGCGGCGAGACCAACCTGGTCTGAAGCGCGTCGCAGCGAGTCGGCGGCGCGTCGTCTGCGACCGGCACGGGCCGCCCGGCGACGATCGATCGCGCCATGTCGTCCCAGCCCTCCGGCTCGACGGTGACGATTTCCGAATCGGGCAAGGCGAGCGCGATTCCAGCCGAAAGCCCGCCCCCGCCGCAGGGCACGATCACCTTGTCGGGTGATTCGCCGAGCTGCGCCGCGATCTCGATTCCGGCGCTGCCTTGCCCTTCGATGACATCGACATCGTCGAACGACGGGACCAGGGTGGCGCCGCGCTCGCTGGCAAGTCGCGCCCCGATCTCCTCGCGGCTCTCGGTCGCACGGTCATATCCGACGATCGACGCGCCCGCCGCTTCGGTGGCCTGCCGCTTCACTGCGGGGGCATCGGAAGGCATCACGATCGTCGCCGCGATGCCGAGCCTCTGCGCCGCGATCGCGACTCCCTGGGCATGATTGCCCGACGAGAAAGCGACGACTCCGCGCGCCCGCTCCTCCGGGCTGAGCAGCAGCAGCCGGTTGGTCGCCCCTCTCAGCTTGAAGCTGCCGCCCTGCTGGAGGCATTCGGCCTTGACCCGAATTCGGTCTCCGGCCCAATCCAGCGGGAGCAAGGGAGTCGCGGTCACCTCGCCGGCCAATCGCTTCGCCGCTATTCTCACACCCTCTGCCGACGGTCGTTTTTCGCTCATGCAAACCTCTGAAAATAAACGGGAAAAAGCAGGTCTTTACATAGGTCAGCAGCACCCATATATCGCGCTCCGCTGCCCCATGGGGACTTCCAGCCGCAAGGCAGCTTTCGTCAACTGTACCGTTGGAGGTCCCTTGAGTTGCACACGCACCATAGCGCGCTGGGGCTAGCTGCCGCCCTTCGTCCGGTCCAGCCGGTCACGCTCGTTCGCCCGCACGCCGCCCGGCGCGCCGCCCGATTCTTCATCGAGAAGTTTCCGGGCCGCTCGCTTTATGCGGTGAAGGCGAATCCGTCTCCCGATCTCCTGCGCCTGCTGTGGGAAAGCGGAGTGACGCATTACGACGTCGCTTCGATCGCCGAAGTCCGCCTGGTTGCCGAGACCCTGCCGGCAGCGATTATCTGCTTCATGCACCCGGTGAAGGCCGAGGAAGCGATTCAGGAAGCCTATTTCCGCCACGGCGTACGCACCTTCTCGCTCGACACGACCGAGGAGCTGGAGAAGATCGTCCGCGCCACGCAAGGCGCGAGCGACCTCAACCTGTGCGTGCGGATCCGGGTATCCTCGGATCATTCCAAGCTGAGCCTTGCGTCCAAGTTCGGCGCCGAGCCCTATGAGATGAAGAGCCTGCTGATCGCTGCCCGTCAGGCTGCGGATGCGCTCGGCATCTGCTTCCATGTCGGCAGCCAGGCGATGACTCCGATGGCCTATTACGAGGCGATGGAGCGGGTCCGCGCCGCGATCGTCGAGGCGGCGGTCACGGTCGACATCGTCGACGTCGGAGGCGGCTTTCCCTCGCTCTATCCGGGCATGGAGCCGCCCCCGCTCGAAGCCTATTTCGAGGTCATCCACCGCACCTTCGAGAGCCTTCCCATCTCCTATTCGGCCGAGCTTTGGTGCGAGCCGGGGCGGGCCCTGTGCGCCGAATATGCGAGCCTGCTCGTGCGCGTCGAGAAGCGCCGCGGCGACCAGCTCTATATCAACGACGGCGCTTATGGCGCGCTGTTCGACGCCGCCCATATCGGCTGGCGTTTTCCGGTCACCCTCATTCGCGAGACCGAGTCGGCAAATCGCGAGATGGGCTTCAGCTTCTACGGCCCGACCTGCGACGACATGGACCACATGGCCGGGCCGTTCCTGCTCCCTTCGGATGTCGGACCGGGCGACTATATCGAGATCGGAATGCTCGGCGCCTATGGCTGCGCGATGCGGACCGGCTTCAACGGGTTCGGGGCGGTGGAGAGCGTGATCGTCGGCGACGAGCCGATGGCCTCGCTCTACGGAGCCGAGCGCGAAGTCGCCCGTTCTTCGAACGTCGTGAAGCTGTAGCGAACGACGCGTAGCGGTCGCGAGACCCGTCGCCCCCGTCATCCTGGCTCACGCCGGGATCTCGTCGGACCGGCCGTGACGTTTCCGTAAACGAGATGCCGGCTTTTGCCGGCATGATGAACAGGTGCGAGGTGCCGGCTGATGCTGGCCTCGAAGGCTAATTGAGGATTTCCCGATGAACGAAGCGACCCGCAACGACACTCGCAAGGCCGAGCTGCTCTCGACCGTCGTCGAGCATATCGACATCACGAGCTTCGACGCTCGCCCGATCGTCGACGCGATGAAGAAGATGAGCT
>JAQGLD010000418.1 GCA_028293055.1 Alphaproteobacteria bacterium | reverse complement strand
TCCGAGCAGCGCGCCCGGGAGACTGGACAGACGCAGGCAACGCTCGGCACCGTCCGCGGACGGGTGCGCTGGGGGCGCGGACGAGGCCGGGGCGAGCCCGACCCCGATCGCCAGCGCCAAAGGAACGATAGCCACTCTCATGTCGAAGCCTCCCTTGCGGCGGGGCGATCCGGCCGGACCGCCCAGGCGCATTGCCAGTTCAAAGCGCAAATGCGGTGGGAATGGAGGCCTGCCGGACCGTCGAATCGGGGGGCATGCCCAGCCATATGTTCGCGGCAAGGCTCGGCCTGGCCGGACCGATCGCGACTGGGACAGAGCCGGTGGTTGCGCGTGAAACGCGCAGCTTCAACGCCTTCATCGTCATCCTCTCGCGTTTTTCGATCCGCTTCGATCGCAATGGTTAGTGCGGGAGACGATCAATCTCAAAGACGGTTTTCTTGTACCACCATAGGCTCAGCCTATGGATGCGAGGCGCGCGCGCGCGAATGAAGAGCCGATGCGATACGACCCTTCGCGGCCGCGCCGCCGCTACGGCTCAGCCTTCGCGCTTCATCCGCGCCTGCCTGGCGATTTCGGCTTCGGTGGGTTCCGCGAGCTGGAACGATCCGGTGCTTATCTCTCCCGCGCGCTCATAGACCGCCATCGTCACCCCGGTCGTCGACACCTGGCTTTCGACCAGCCTGAGTCCGCGCGGCCTCGTCCCCTCGCCCCACAGCCTCTTGCCGCGGCCCAGCAGCAGCGGAAAAGTGAGCAGGCGAAACTCGTCGATCAGATCGTGTCCGAGCAGGGTCTGGAGCAGGACGCTGCTGCCTTGAGTGAGCAGCATCGGGCCCTCCCCCCGCCGCAGCTCCGCGACCGCGCCCGCCGCATCGCCCCCCAGCGAGACGCTGTTCGCCCAGGAGAGCGGTTCGGCGGACGAGGTGGCGACATATTTGGTCACCGAGTCGAACAAGGGGCCGATCGGATCGTCCTTGTCGACATAGGGCCAGTGCGCCGCGAATATCTCATACGTCTTGCGGCCGAGCAGGAGATCGAACGGGGCCGCGAACATCCGGCCCATGAACTGACCCATCGCCTCGTCCCAATGGTTCACCGACCAGCCGCCGAAGGCGAAGCCGCCGGTAGGATCCTCGCTCGGGCCGCCCGGCGCCTGCATCACTCCGTCGAGGCTGACGAACGCGGCGGCGACGATCTTTCGCATTGCGGGCTCCCATGCATGGCGGGCGGCGTCCTCAGGAGACCGACCGGAACGACGAAGAATTCCACCGACGTTTTGCGGTTCGCAAGGGAAAAGCAATCGGAGCGCTATCGACCGTCGTTTCGACAGGTTGACGACAGCCACCGATCCTAAGCCGGCCGGCGGAAAGCACCGGGAGGGACTGGGAGATGCTGCGAACGGCCGGCCTGATCCTGTCGTCGATGCTGGCAGTCGGGGCAATGCCGGCCCAGGCCGCCAGCTATGGCGACACGCTGCTCGCGGACACCGCACGCCGACATCGCGAAATCGTTCGGGTCGAGATTGTCCTGACGGGTCCGAAGGCAGACGTACTGCGCTACGCTCGTGGCGGAGCGCAGGGCTTCGATGCCGCACCGACGATCGTTGCGCTGAACGATGGGCTGGGCGATCCGATCGGTCGGGTCGCCCTGACCCTCCGCACCCCGGATGCCCGCCGCGCGCAGGCGATCGCCGGCGAGCTGTCGCGGCATATCTACACCGCGGCGGTGCTCACCGAGCCCGATCCGTTCGTCTCCGGCGTGACTCGGTCGCCAGCCGGGCAGGCCCTCGTCGAGAGGCTGCTGGTCCGGCATCCGGGTCTGGTCACCCTGGCCTTGCATGTCGCCCTGCCGGGCAGGCCGAACCGCATCCTCGCCTCCAATTTCGGACGTATCGGCAAGCCTGCCGACGATGACGATCGCCATGTCATCGCCGAAACGGCCGTGCTGAAGGAGATGACCAATGCCGGTCGCAGGCTCGCCGTCGAGCTGCCCCTGCTCGACCGCCACGGTCGGACGATCGGGGCGTTGAGCACCAGCTTCCTGCTCGGCTCCGGCGGCATCGACTCGGCCCTTGTCGAGGCGATCGCGGTCCGCAACGCGCTCGCGCGGGCGATTCCGTCGATCGCGATGCTGGGTCACTAGGTCCGATCGAAATCCGAGATCAGACCACGAAGCCGCACCGATCCTGCGTCGTGCGCATCGACAGGTTGCCGACAGCTTTGCCGCCTAGGCCGAGGCGATAGAGAGAGGAGTGAGGCAATGAAAACAAGACTTTTGGGCCTGGCGCTGGCCGGCCTGATGGCGACCGGCGTCGCGAATGGTGCCGACAAGAACTGGACCGCGCCGAGCCAGAAGATCTACGCGCAGACGCTTTCCGACGCGACGATGAAGGCGCATCCGGACCTGCTCAGCGTCACCTTCCACGGGCTCGCGCCAGGCAAGACCGACGCCTACACGATGTTCGCTGGATCCTATCCGGAGCGGATCGGCAATTCCGACGATCCCGACGATATCGACGTCTCGAAAAAGGGAATCACGATCATCGATCCGCGCTGGCACCGGACCAACGACACCGTTGCGAAGTTCGTCCTGCTGATGCCGCTGCGCGATCGCGGCGGCACGAACATCGGACTGATCGTCTATGCCTTCAAGAAGGCGGCGCATCCGAAGTGGGGCGAGCGGCAATATACGCTGGCGGCGATGGACCTGAGGGATGCTTTACAGGCGAAAATCCAGTCCTACGCTGCGCTCTACGAACCCGCGCACTGATGATTGGTGCGCGGATCGGCCGCGCAATCGGCGGCGGCATCTTCGGCACGGATGCCGCCGGCTATCACGGGGCCAGGCTGGATTATCCCGAGGCTTTGTTCGACCGGCTCGACGCCTATGCCGGCGGGCTTCATGGCGCCTCGATCTTCGAGGTCGGCGCCGGCACCGGAATAGCGACCCGCGCGCTTGGCGCCCGCGGGCCCGCCCGGCTGACGATCATCGAGCCCGATCCCGTGCTTGCCGCGAGGCTTGGCGCCGACGGATTCGAAACGGTCAATGCAGCGTTCGAATCCGCCGAAACTCCATTCACCGCCTATGACGTCGGAGTGGCGGCATCGTCGATCCACTGGGTCGATCCGGCGCTCGCCCATCGGCGGGCGCGATCGCTGCTGAGGGCCGGCGGGACCTGGGCGATCTGGTGGAACGTCTATCGCGCCCAGGGAATTGGCGACGCCTTCGCCGATGCGCTGCTTCCCCGCCTCGCCGGCCTCGCAATGCCGCCCTCGGAAGCTGCCGACCGTCATTATTCGTTCGAGGAAAGGGCGCATCGCGCTGCCCTCGCGGAATCGGGTTTCGACGGTATCGAATTCCATGTCTGGCGGCGGGAGCGCATGCTTTCGGCCAGCGAAATGCGCAGCCTCTACGACACCTTCTCTTTCGTCCGGGCCTTGCCCGCCGGGGAGCGCCTCGCCACGCTCGATTCGATCTCGGACCTGGTCGAGAGCGAGTTTGCGGGCTCGGCTCCGAATGTCGTCCTCACCCCGCTCTATCTGGCCCGAGCGCGGTGACGATGCGGGGACGCCGCTTCGCCGCCCTCGCTCTCCTCGCCATTCCCGGGGCCGCCCAGGCCGCGGACGAGGAAATCCAGGTCTATATGGACGAGATGAATCCGAAGGGCGGCTTCGGACTCGACATGCATATGAACTTCGTCCCGCGCGGGCGGCCGGCCGATGCCGATTATCCCGGGCAGGAAGCGTCGGACCGGCGCTTTCGAGTCACTCCGGAATTCTCCTACGGCCTGACCTCCAGGCTCGAGCTCGGACTCTATCTCCCGCTTGCCGAGATCGACGGCCGCGGACGGGTGGAGCTTGGCGGAGTCAAAGGCAGGCTGAAATATATCGCGCCCCACGCCGAGGCCTCGCCCTTCTTCTGGGGCGCCAATTTCGAGCTCGGCCGGGTCCGGCAAAGTCTCGATCTCAATCCGTGGAACGCCGAAGCCAAGGCGATCGGCGGCTGGCGCCACGGTCCGCTGACGCTTGCGGCCAACCTCAATTTCGATTTCGTGGTTTCGGGCCCGGCGGCCGCGCCGGCTACCTTCGATGTCGCGCTGAAGGCCGCTTACGAGCTGAAGCCAGGACTCGCACTCGGCCTCGAAAGCTATACCGACCTCGGCGATACGCAGCGTCTGCGGCTCGACCGCCGCGGAGACCACCATTTGTACTTGGTGGTCGACAAGGCGCTTGGCCGCTTCGACCTCAATTTCGGGATCGGTTACGGCTATGGAAGACCCGAAGATCGCTGGGTGGCAAAGGCGATCCTCGGCATTCCGATCGACGGCCGCCAGCGCTGATCCCGGCCCGTCCCGGCCGCACTATCCCCTTCCCGCGAATGCCGGTGTCGCGTCGGCGGGCGGCACCGGAGCCCTCGCTGGCACGGGACACCGGCTCCCGCTTCGACCGCTCTCAGCGCGGCGCTACATTGAACCACATCAGCTTGCCCATCGCGCCGCTCTCGCCGGGCGACGCGGCGACCCAGAGGCGGTGCTGGGCGGGGTCGAGGATGGCGGTCTTGGCGCCGGCGAGGCTCGTCACCTTGGCGACCTCGCGATAATGGTCGGCATCGTCCTGCTCGAACACGCCGATATAGCCTTCCCCGCCGGTCACATAGATGCGGCGGTTGTCGGGATCCCAGACGATCTGGTCGGTGCGCTCCGGCGCCTTGAACGACGCGACGCTGGCGCCGCTGTCCGAATTGACCACGATCAGCTTGCCGGGCTTGCGGGTGACCACGAACAGGCGATGACTCTTCTCGTCGAAGGCGAGCGGAGCGTTCTGCTCGGCCTCCTTGATCGGCCATTCGGCAACCACCTTGCCCGCCTTGCGATCGACCACCGCCATCTTGTTCTTGTCGGTCACGCTGATGAACAGCCGCGGCCCGCCAGCCTCGATCGCCATCGCCTCGACATGGTTGGCATCGAAATGGACGTTGACCCCGGTCTTGCCGGTCGCCGGATCGACCTCGGTCAAATTGCTGTCGGGCTGGGGCACATCCTTGCCGCCGCTGACGATCCACAGATGCTGGTTGGTCGGATCCACTCCGAACGAATCC
>JAQGLD010000399.1 GCA_028293055.1 Alphaproteobacteria bacterium | reverse complement strand
GCACCATGCCTGGCTGATCAGCGGCCCGGAGGGGGTCGGCAAGGCCACATTTGCCGCCAAGGCCGCGCTCAGGGTGCTTGCTCAGGGCCAGGGCCCGGTCGATCTGCCAGGACTCGACGTCGACCCGGAGCACGGAGCCGCGAAGCTGATGGCGGCCGGGAGTCATCCCGATCTGATGCGGCTCGAGCGCCTGCCTCGCGAGACCAGCAGCACCGGAGAGCTCGCGCGCAGCATCACCGTCGACCAGGTTCGGGGCCTCTCCCGCCTCTTTTCGACCACCGCCTCGATGTCGCCCTGGCGGGTGGTGATCATCGATTCGATCGACGATCTCGAACGCGGCGGCGCCAACGCCCTGCTCAAGAATCTCGAGGAGCCGCCGCCGACCAGCCTGTTCCTGCTGGTCAGCCATGCGCCCGAGCGGCTGCTTCCGACGATCCGCTCGCGCTGCCGGGTGCTGAGGCTCGGGGCGCTCGAAAGTGACGCCATGGCGTCGGCCCTCCGGGCGGCCGCGCCCGAGGCCGACGATAGCGAGATCGCCGACCTGCAGGCTGCGGGGGGCGGCTCGCCCGGCCGGGCACTCGCTTTTCGCGGGCTCGACATTTCGGCGCTCGACAAGGCGATGCGCGAGCTGGTCGAGGCCGGCGATCCGCACAATGGCCGGCGCAGCAAGCTCGCCCAGAGCCTTGCGCTCAAGTCCGCGCAGCCGCGCTACGAAGCGTTCCTCCGACGCGCGCCCTCGCTGATTGCCGCCGAGGCGAAGTCCCGGCGTGGCCCCGATCTCGCCGAGGCCCTGCGGCTGTGGGAAAAGGCCCAGGGACTCGCCGCTACCGCGAGCCGACTTTCGCTCGAGCCGGAGAGCGTGGTGTTCGAGCTTGGCGGGATGCTGGCCGCCCTGGCACCTGCTCGCTGAACGGGGAAGCGCAGAGGACGCGAGCCCTACTCACGGGCCGCGCGACGGGCTACAGCCGCGATTCTCATGCCTGACCTCTTCACCGCTTCCGCCATTCCCTGTCTCCACGGCCCCTCGGCGGCGGATTGAGCGATGTTCGTCGATAGCCACTGCCACCTCAATTATAAGGGACTGGTCGAGAATCAGCAGGCCGTGCTCGTGCGGGCGCGCGCCGCCGGGGTCTCGACGATGCTCAACATCTCGACCCGCGAATCCGAGTGGGACGAGGTCATCGCGGTCGCGGAGCGCGAAAGCGATGTCTGGGCCTCGGTGGGAATCCACCCGCACGAGGCCGACCAGCATCCCGACATGCAGACCGCGACCCTGGTCGAGCGCTCGGGCCATGAGCGAGTCGTCGCGATCGGCGAGAGCGGGCTCGATTTCTACTACGATCATTCCGACCGGGACCGGCAGCGGACCAGCTTTCGCGCCCATATCGCCGCCGCGCGCGAGACCGGCCTTCCGATCATCGTCCACACCCGAGACGCCGAAGCCGACACCGCCGAAATCCTTGCCGAGGAGATGGGGAAGGGGGCCTATCCCGGAGTGATCCACTGCTTCACCGCGAGCGCGGACTTCGCCCGCAAGGCACTCGATCTGGGCCTGTTCATCTCGATCTCGGGGATCGTGACCTTCAAGAATGCCAGGGATCTCCAGGAAACCGCGAAGACCCTGCCCGGCGATCGCCTGCTCATCGAGACCGATTCGCCATTCCTGGCCCCCGTCCCGCACCGCGGTCGGCCGTGCGAACCGGCCTTCGTCGCCGACACGGCGCGCTTCCTGGCGGCTTTGCGCGGCGAGAGCGTCGAGGCGCTGGCGGAGACTACAAGGGCTAACTTTCTAAAGCTTTTCTCGAAGGTTGTGGCGTAATGCTGCCAGTTGAACACAGCCCCTCTTGCTGGATTCAGCGCGGGGAATTGCGATGGCGCGCTCATGACTTGGAGTCTCGCCGATGAAGGTCCTGATCATGGGCTCGGGCACATCGTCGGGAGTGCCGCGGGTCGGCAACGATTGGGGCGAGTGCGACCGAAACCAGCCGCGCAACCGCCGGCGGCGCGCCTCGATTTTGGTGACCCACAACAATGCCCGCATCCTGGTCGACACCGGGCCCGATCTGCGCGAGCAATTGCTCGATGCCGACGTCAATGAGGTCGACGGAGTCATCTGGACTCACGACCATGCCGATCATTGCCACGGCATCGACGATCTGCGTCAGCTCTACCACGCGCGCGCCCGTCCGGTTGCCGGCTTCGCCCGGGCCGACACGCTCGATGTGCTGATGGACCGCTTCGCTTATGCGTTCGACGGGAAGGGCGGCTATCCTGCGGTCGTCGAGCCCAATGTCCTGCCCGACCATATGAACCTCGGCGGTATCTCGATCCGCGCGGTCGACCAGCCTCACGGCAGCATCACCAGCGCCGGATTGCGCTTCGACGCAGGCGGGGCGTCGATCGCTTATTCCACCGATTTCCATGAGATGACGCCCGAAATGGCCAGCCGGTTTCAAGGTCTCGATGTCTGGATCGTCGATGCCTTGCGGCGCCGGCCGCACCCGACCCACCCGCATCTCGGGCTTACCCTCGAATGGATAAGGGAATTGCGCCCGGCGCGCGCGATCCTCACCCATCTCGACAACAGCATGGATTATGACAGCCTGCTTGCCGAGCTGCCCGACGGGGTCGAGCCCGGCTATGACGGGCTCGAGATCGAGCTGTGAACGACGCCGATCAGGCGCTCAACTTCATCTACCTGGTCGGCTGCCTGGCGCTCGTCGTCAGCGCATTGGTCGTCCGGCGCATTCCGATCGGCCATGGCATCAAGATGGCCGCGGTCTGGGTTTTGCTCTTCCTCGCAGTCTTCGCCGCCTACACCGTCAAGGACGATCTCGCCTCGCTCGGCAGGCATGTCTGGGCGCAGGGCAAGGGCGAAGGCGAGGTCGTCGAGGCCGGCAAGGAGATCAGGATCCGAAAGTCGCTCGACGGCCATTTCTGGGTCTATGGCCGGATCAACGGCGAGAAGATCCATTTCCTGATCGACAGCGGCGCCACCGTGACCAGCATCTCGACCGAGACCGCGGACCGCGCCGGAATCGATTATCGCGGCGGTTTCCCGACCCTTGTCCAGACCGCCAATGGAATCATCCCGGTTCAGCGGGGCCGTGCGGGCACGCTCAAGGTCGGCGCGATCGTTCGCCGCGATTTCGACGTCCATGTCTCGCAAGCGTTCGGCGACACCGCCGTGCTCGGAATGAACTTCCTCTCCTCGCTCAGGAGCTGGGGGGTCGAGGGGCCTTGGCTGGTGTTGAGGACATGAGGATATTTTACATAATGTATATTATCGCACTTTGAGATGGACAGTCCCGCATCCCCTCCCTCCGCCGCGAGCCTTTCCGATCTGGTCGAGATCATGCGCCGGCTGCGCGATCCCGACGGCGGATGTCCATGGGATCTCCAGCAGAATTTCGCGACGATCGCACCCTACACGATCGAGGAAGCCTATTAGGTCGCCGATGCGATCGCGCGGATGGATCTGGCCGAGCTTAAGGACGAGCTCGGCGATCTCCAGCTCCAGGTCGTCTATCATGCGCGCATGGCCGAAGAGCTCGGCGCGTTCACGATCGATGATGTCATGGCGTCAATCTGCGCCAAGATGATCCG
>JAQGLD010000398.1 GCA_028293055.1 Alphaproteobacteria bacterium | reverse complement strand
AATGCCGAGATCCTTCATCGCGATCATCGCGACGATGGCGAAAGCCTCGTTGACCTCGAACAGATCGACATCGCCCACCGCCCAGCCGGCCTTGGCCAGCACGCGGGTGATCGCGCCTACGGGCGCGGTGGTGAACAAGGCCGGCTTCTGCGCGATCGCTGCCTGCGCGACGACGCGGGCGACGGGCGTGAGGCCGAGCGCATCGGCGACCGATTGGCGCGTCATCACCAGCGCCGCGGCGCCGTCCGAGATGGACGAAGCGTTGGCGGCGGTGACGGTGCCGTCCGGGCTGAAAGCGGGTTTAAGCTTGGGGATCTTGGCGGCGTCCCCTTTCAGCGGCTGCTCGTCGCGATCGACCTGCACCTCGCCCTTGCGGGTCTTGACCGTGACCGCCACGATCTCGGCATCGAAGGCGCCGCTCCGCTGGGCGTCCTGCGCGCGGGTCAGCGAGGTGACGGCGTAATCGTCCTGCGCGGTACGGGTGAATTGATAGTCGCGCGCGGTCTCGTCGGCGAAGCTGCCCATCGCGCGGCCGGGCTCATAGGCATCCTCCAGCCCGTCGAGCATCATCGAATCATAGGCGGTGTCGTGGCCGATGCGGGCGCCGGCGCGATGCTTCTTCAGCAGGAAGGGCGCGTTGGTCATGCTCTCCATGCCGCCGGCGACGATCAAATCGGCAGATCCGGCGGCGATCGAATCGGCCGCCATGATCGCAGCCTGCATGCCGCTGCCGCACATCTTGTTGACGGTCGTCGCCTCGATATGATCGGGCAGGCCCGCCTTGAGCGCCGCCTGCCGGGCAGGGGCCTGGCCGAGGCCGGCGGGAAGCACGCAGCCCATATAGATCTTCTCGATCGCCTCGTGCGGGACTCCCGCCCGTTCCACCGCGGCGCCGACCGCCGCCGCGCCGAGCTCGGTCGCGCTGGCGCCGGCGAGGCTGCCCTGGAAGCTTCCCATCGGCGTGCGGGCGTAGGAAAGGATGACGATCGGATCGGCTGCGGTCATGGAAGCTCCCGGGTGAAAATCCTCCCGCTTGGGGGAGGAGCTTGTCAGCGAGATAGTGACACCCCTTGCCTTGTTCAAATCGGCCGCGCTCTGCTAGGCGGCTGTCGACAGGAGAGACACGCATGGACATGGGGCTCGATTTCGCCCTTGGCGAGATGGCCGACGCCATTCGCGACACGACCGCCCGCTTCGCTGCCGATCGGATTGCGCCGCTGGCCGCCCGGATCGATGCGGAGGATTGGTTTCCGGCCGCGCTCTGGCCCGAAATGGGCGCGCTCGGCCTCCACGGCATCACCGTCGAGGAGGAATATGGCGGGCTCGGCCTCGGCTATCTCGAGCATGTCGTCGCCCAGGAGGAAATCGCCCGCGCTTCGGCCTCGGTCGGCCTGTCCTACGGCGCCCATTCCAATCTCTGCGTCAACCAGCTCCGCCGCTGGGGCAATGACGATCAGAAGCGCAAATATCTGCCCAGGCTGATCTCGGGTGAGCATGTCGGCTCGCTTGCAATGTCCGAATCCGGGGCAGGGTCCGATGTGGTCTCGATGAAGCTCAAGGCCGAACGGGTCGACGGAGGCTATCGGCTCAACGGCACCAAATTCTGGATCACCAACGCCCATCATGCCGACACGCTCGTCGTCTACGCCAAGACCGGCGAGGGCAGCCGCGGGATCACCACCTTCATCGTCGAGAAGGACATGGCCGGCTTCTCGCTCGGCCAGAAGCTCGACAAGATGGGCATGCGCGGATCGCCGACCGGCGAGCTCGTGTTCGACGACTGCTTCGTGCCGGACGAGAATGTCATGGGCCCGGTCAATGGCGGAGTCGGGGTCCTGATGTCCGGGCTCGATTACGAACGCACCGTTCTCGCCGGAATCCAGCTCGGAATCATGCAGGCCTGCCTCGACACGGTCATTCCCTATGTCCGCGAGCGCAAGCAGTTCGGAAAGCCGATCGGCGCCTTCCAGCTGATCCAGGCCAAGGTGGCGGACATGTATGTCGCGCTCAATTCCGCCCGCGCCTATGTCTATGCGGTGGCGCGGGCCTGCGATTCCGGGAAGACCACCCGGTTCGATGCGGCCGGAGCGATCCTGCTCGCCAGCGAGAATGCGGTGCGCACCGCCAACGAGGCGGTGCAGGCCCTCGGCGGTGCCGGCTATACCAAGGACTGGCCGGTCGAGCGCTATATGCGCGACGCCAAATTGCTCGACATCGGCGCCGGCACCAACGAGATCCGGCGGATGCTGATCGGCCGCGAATTGATCGGAGCGGCATGAACGGTCCACTTGAATGGTATGCCGCCATATCGGGAACGATCGCGGCGTTCATGGTCGCCGGAGATTTCGGCCGGAGGATCACCGGCCTGGGTTTCCTTCTGTTCGCGACCGGCTCGGTCGCCTGGATCACATCGGGCCTGCAGTCCGGCACCACTCCGCTCGCGGTCCAGAATGCGGTCCTGCTGCTGATCAATTTCTACGGAATGTGGCAATATTGGTTGAGCCCCAAGAACCGCCGCAAGATCGAGGTGATCGAGAAGGCGGTCGAACGGTTCGAGGAAAGGGAAGCCACGGCCGGGGCAGCTTCATGACCGAGCTCAGGAGCAGCATCGACACCAGTTCGGACACGTACCGCGCCTTCTTCGCGCATAATCGGGCGCTCGCCGGAGAGCTGCGCGAGCGCGTGGCGGAAACCGCGCTTGGCGGGTCCGAGAAGCACCGCCAGCGCCATGTCGAGCGCGGCAAGCTGCTGCCGCGAGACCGTGTCACCCATCTGCTCGATCCCGGCTCGCCATTCCTCGAGATCGGCCAGCTCGCCGCCAATGGAATGTATCGCGGAGAGGCTCCGGGCGCGGGAGTGATCGCCGGGATCGGCCGGGTTTCCGGCCGCGAGGCGATGGTCGTCGCCAACGATCCGACGGTGAAGGGCGGCGCCTATTTCCCGATGACGGTGAAGAAGCATCTTCGCGCCCAGGAGATCGCACTGCAGAACCGGCTGCCCTGCGTCTATCTGGTCGACAGCGGCGGCGCCAATTTGCCGCATCAGGCCGAGGTCTTCCCCGACCGCGATCATTTCGGGCGAATCTTCTACAACCAGGCGCAGATGAGCGCCGCGGGCATTGCTCAGATCGCCTGCGTGATGGGAAGCTGCACCGCCGGCGGCGCCTATGTCCCGGCGATGTCCGACGAGAGCGTCATCGTCCGTAACCAGGGCACGATCTTCCTTGCCGGCCCGCCTCTGGTCAAGGCCGCGACCGGAGAAGTGATCAGCGCCGAAGATCTCGGCGGCGGCGATCTCCATGCCCGCAAATCGGGAGTCGTCGACCATCTCGCCGATAATGATTCCCACGCCCTCGCCATCGTGCGGAGCATCGTCTCGCGGCTGAACAGCGTGAAGACGATCGATCTGGATCTCGCCGATCCGGTGCCGCCGCGGCTCGATCCGGAGGAATTATACGGCATCGTCCCCGACGATGTCCGCACCCCCTACGACGTCCACGAGGTGATCGGCCGGATCGTCGACGGTTCCGACTTCCACGAGTTCAAGCCACTTTACGGCACAACCCTGGTCTGCGGCTTCGCCCGGATCTGGGGGATGCCGGTCGCGATCCTCGCCAATAACGGAATCCTCTTCTCGGAGAGCGCGCTCAAGGGCGCGCATATCATCGAGCTCGCCTGCCAGCGCCGCACCCCGTTGCTGTTCCTCCAGAACATCTCCGGATTCATGGTCGGCGGCCGGTACGAGGCCGGCGGGATCGCCAAGGACGGTGCCAAGCTGGTCACCGCCGTCGCCACGGCCAGCGTTCCGAAGGTGACCGTGATGATCGGCGGAAGCTTCGGCGCCGGCAATTACGGCATGTCGGGCCGCGCTTATTCCCCACGATTCCTGTTCAGCTGGCCGAACAGTCGGATCAGTGTGATGGGCGGCGAGCAGGCGGCTTCGGTCCTCGCCACCGTCCACAAGGATGCCGACCAATGGTCTCCCGAGGAAGCCGAGGCATTCAAGGCCCCGATCCGCCAGCGCTACGAGGAGGAAGGCAGCCCCTATTACGCCACGGCGCGGATGTGGGACGACGGAGTCATCGACCCGGTCCAGACCCGCGACGTCCTCGGCCTCGCCTTCAGCGCCTGTCTCAACGCCCCGATCCCGGAGCGCGCGCGCTTCGGCGTGTTCAGGATGTGACGATGGCCATTCCCGAGTCATCCCGGCGAAAGCCGGGACCCATGAACACGACGGTGATCAGGAAGCCTTCAGCGTTCGACACTGCTCTGCGCCGCAACGTCCCCTCCGTCCGGTTCCTCACCAATCGCTTCGAAACCGAGAATCGGAACTGCGAGATCGTCCCAGAACGGATTGTCCTGCTCGATCAACTGGATCTTCCAGGCGCGCTTCCATTCCTTCAACCGGCGCTCGCGGACGATGGCATCGCCAATGTCGTGGTAAGTCTCGAAATAGACGAGGCGCTTTACGCCGTAGCGCTGAGTGAACCCTTCCGCAGCGCCGATACGATGCTCCCAAACGCGCTTTGCGAGATCGGTGGTCGCCCCG
>JAQGLD010000397.1 GCA_028293055.1 Alphaproteobacteria bacterium | reverse complement strand
AATGCTGGCCGGTCAGCTCGACCCCGAAATAGGCCGCGGGCGAATTGCCCCGGCGGACCAGCACCAGAACGGTCTTGCGACCGGCGGTCTTGGCAGCGGAGACCGCGGCTGCGGCCTCGTCCGGCGTGCGGGTGGCGCGCTGGTTGATCGACAGGATGATGTCGCCGGTCTGGATGCCCTTGGAAGCGGCATCGCTGCTCGAATTGACCGAGGAGATCACCACGCCCTTGAGGTTGACGTCGTTGAGCTTCAGCGAGCGGGCGATCTCGGGCGTCAGAGTTTGGACGGTGAGGCCGAGACTCTCCCGGGTCGACTTCTGGCTGGTCGACTGCTGCTCGTCCGCGGGATCCTTGACCGGAGTCGAATCCTCGATGCCGTTCAGCTTGGCGAGCTCTTCCTCGCTCGGACGCTCCCCGATCTGGATGGTGAGGTTGCGACGCTGGCCGTTGCGGATCACCTCGACAGGGATTCGCGAGCCGACCGGCTGGTTGGCGACGAGATAGGCAAGCGACTGGTCCGGCGTGACCGGCTGGCCGGCGACG
This sequence comes from Alphaproteobacteria bacterium, assembly GCA_028293055.1. Classification (GTDB taxonomy): domain Bacteria; phylum Pseudomonadota; class Alphaproteobacteria; order Sphingomonadales; family Sphingomonadaceae; genus Allosphingosinicella. The sequence goes on along the minus strand of JAQGLD010000397.1, from coordinate 15,800 downwards.
GAGACCACGACATCGCCCTGCTCCATGCCGGCGCGTGCCGCCGGGCCAGCGGGGGTCACGCCCCGGATCAGCTCGCCCTGATTCTTGGGCAGGCCGAGCGACTGGGCGATATCGTCGTCGAGCGGCTGGAGGCTGACTCCGATATAGCCGCGCTGGACCTTGGCGCCGCGACGCAGGGCGTCGATCACCGGCCGCGCCTGCTCCGCCGGAATGGCGAAGCCGAGGCCGATATTGCCACCTGTCGGCGAGATCAGAGCGGTGTTGATACCGATGACATTGCCGTTGAGGTCGAACATCGGTCCGCCGCTATTGCCCATGTTGATCGACGCGTCGGTCTGGATGTAGCGGTCGTAGACGCCCGAATTGAGATTGCGGTGCAGCGCCGAGACGATTCCGGCGGTGACCGTTCCGCCGAGGCCGAACGGATTGCCGATCGCGACCACCCAGTCGCCGACCCTGGCGCGGGTCGAATCGCCGAACCGGACATAGGGCAGATTGTTGCCGTTGATCTTGAGCAGAGCGAGATCTGCGACGGTGTCGCGGCCGACGACCTTGGCTTCGAACTCGCGACGATCGGGAAGCGTCACGGTGATCGATTCGACCGTCGCATTGTCGCGCGCCGGCGAGATCACATGGTTGTTGGTGACGACATAGCCGTCTGCGGAAATGAGGAAGCCGGAGCCGAGCGATCCGCCCTTCTGGGTGACCGGGCCCTTGTCGTCGCCCTGGTCGGGCAGCGGAGCGCCGAACTGACGGAAGAATTCCTCGAAGCCGGGCGGAAGCTGGGGAGTCCGGCTGACCTGGACGCTCTGTTTGGTGGAGATGTTGACCACCGCCGGCTGAAGCTTCTCGGCGAGGTCGGCGAAGCTCATCGGGGCTCCGGGCCGCGGCGCGCTCGACGCCAGCGATCCGGGCTCATTCTGTGCAGTCTGCGCACCGACCGGTCCAACGGTCAGGGTCGCGGCGGCACCTCCGAGAAGCAAGGCCCCGGCAAGGCCATAGACGTAACGCACGATAGGAAACCTCCTCATAATCTGCTCCCCCCGGCGCATCGCGCCGGGGCATGCTCAATCCATCATCCCCTGGAAACCCTATGTGGTGCGGCTGAACCGGAATTGAATAGCGCGCGCCCACCTCACCTTTTCTACTTCCGGCCCCTGAATTCGCGCAGATATTCGTTATCCGGCGACAGGATGATCGACGAGCGCGAGGCATCCGCTCCGCCCGAATTGGTCACGAACGTGGTCTCGTAGGACTGCATCGCGCGATAGAATTCGTAGAAGTCCGGATCCTTGTTGAACGCCTCGGCATAGGTGCTGGCGGCCTCGGCATCGGCGTCGGCCTTGATGATCTGCGCCTGCTTGTAGCCCTGGGCGCGGATCGACCCGGCTTCCTGCTCCCGTGCCGTTCTCATCCGCTGGAAGGCGGATTCGAGCGGTGTGCCTTCTGGCAGATCGGCGCGCTTGATCCGCACGTCGATCACTTCGGCGCCATATTGGCGGGCGACCCGATTGAGCGCGTTCTTGATATTGGCCATCATCTGGCCGCGTTCCGGACTGAGCAAGGCCGCGAACGGTCTCTTGCCGAGCTCGTTGCGGATCGCCGAGCCGAGGATCGGCTGGAGCGCGTCGCTCACCCTCTGCTCGGTGTGCGCGGTCACGTACATCTGCAACGGATCGGTGACCCGGTAGCGCGCGAACGCGTCGACCTGCAGCCGCAGCTGGTCGGTCGAGAGCACCTGCTGCTTCTCGAGGCCGATGCTCTGGATGCGCTTGTCGATCCAGACGATGTTTTCCATGAACGGCCATTTGGCGATCAGCCCCGCGCCGGTGCGTCCGAACTCCTCGCCCTGGCGATAGGGATTGATCACCCGCTTGGGCTTGCCGAAGCCGACGATCACCGCCTGCTTGGTTTCCGGGACGACGGTAAAGGCGTTTCCGGCAAGGATCAGCAGGATGATTGCGACGAAGGCGAGCGCGATCGGATTGCGAGTCATCGGCCGGCCTCGACCTGCTGGCCGGTCGGCGGCTGCTGGCCCGGAGGAGGAGTCTCCTTCGGCTGCGGCTGCCGGCGCTGAATCTCGGGCAAAGCGAGATAGGGGGTCACGCCCGGCGCCTCGATGACGGTCTTGTCGACCTTGGAGAGGACCCGCTCCATCGTCTCGTAATACATGCGCCGGCGAGTCACTTCGGGGGCGAGCTTGTACTGACCGTAGACCTTGTCGAAGGCTGCGGCCTCGCCCTGGGCGCGGGCGGTGATCTGCTGCGCATAGGCGCGGGCCTGGTTGATGTCGGACTGCGCCGCCTGCTGCGAGGCCGAGACCTCCTTGAACGCGTCGTTGACCGCAGCCGGGGGATCCGACTGCTTGATCGCAATTCCCTCGATATGCACACCGGCGCCGTAGCGATCGAGCAATTGCTGCATCACCAGCTGGACTCGCTGCTCGATCTCGCCGCGGCCGGCGCCGATCGCATCGTCGAGCGACACCGTCGCAACCACCGCGCGCATCGCGCTCTCCGCGACCTCGCCGATGGTCGCGTCGGGATCCTTGAGCTGGAACAGATAAAGCTGCGGATCGCGGATCGTCCAGCGCACCGAATAAGCGAGGTCGATGATGTTCTGGTCGCCCGAGAGGATCAGATTCTCGCTGTTCGGATCGGGCGAGCCGATATCCTTGGTGCGGATTCCAGCCACGTCGACCTTCTGGATCTGTTCGATCGGCAGCGGCAGGGTGAAGTTTATTCCGGGACCGACGGTACGGCTGTAGCGGCCAAGCAGGGTGACCACGCCCTTCTCCTGCGGCCCGACCATGTGGAAACTGGTAAAGACCAGCCAGATCAGGAGGAAGACGCCGAGGCCGTACAGCCAATAGGGCCGCCCATCCTGCTGCGGGAAGCGGCCGCCGAAGCGCTCGCGGCTTTTCCTCAGGAAATCGTCGAACGAACCGACATTGCCCGGCATTCCGGGCGTGCGGCGCTTGCGCGGCGGCTGGCTCCACGGGCTCTTGGGGCCGTTGCCGTCGCCTTCGCCACCGGAGCCGCCGTCTTCGCCGCCTCCGCTCGGGCCCCAGGGGCCACCCTTATTCTCATTCATGGCGGCCGTTGGACCACCCCACCCGAATATGCGCATGCGGCCTTTATAGGAACCGCCACCCCGGAAAAACAGTGGCAAGAACGGCGGCGGCCCCTATCTGTCCGGCATGGGTAGAGCATGAGCGACGACAGCGACCGCATTTTGGCAGCCCTCGCAAGGCTCGAGGACCCGCTCGGACGGGGCGACCTGGTCGCCGCCGGGCGGGTTTCGGTGCCGCGGCTCAAGGACGGCGCGGCAAGCCTGATCCTCGAAGTTTCCGGACTCTCGGCCGGCCAGCGCGCGGAGCTCGAGCGAAGGATCCGCGCCGCCCTGATCGGAGAGCCCGGAATCGCCGAGGTGCGAATCGCGATGACCGCGGAAAAGGCCGAACGCGTGATCATCGCGGTCGGCAGCGGCAAGGGCGGAGTCGGCAAGTCGACCGTGGCGGCCAATCTCGCCATTGCGCTGGCCCGCGCCGGACGCCGCATCGGCCTGGTCGATGCCGATATATACGGCCCCTCGCAGCCGCGAATCATGGGCAATGAGAGCCGCCCCGAAATGGCCGATAAGCAGATCGTGCCCGTGGTCGCGCACGGGGTTCGAATGCTGTCGATCGGCCAGCTGGTCGAGGCCGGCAAGGCGATCGCCTGGCGAGGGCCGATGGCGGCGAGCGCGCTCGGCCAGCTGGTCGACGGCGACTGGGGCGATTGCGAGATGCTGATCGTCGATCTTCCGCCGGGCACCGGCGACATCCAGCTCTCGCTCATCCAGAAATGGAAGCCGGCCGGAGCAGTGATCGTCTCGACCCCGCAGGACCTGGCCCTGATCGACGCGACCCGGGCGATCGACCTGTTCCGCAAGATGGACGTGTCCGTGCTCGGCCTGATCGAGAACATGTCGGGTTATGCCTGCCCGCATTGCGGCGAGATTTCCGATCCGTTCGGTTCCGGCGGCGCTCAGGCGGCGGCGAAGGTGATGTCGATCCCGTTTCTCGGCCGGGTGCCGCTGACGCTCAACATCCGGCGCTCGTCCGATGCCGGGACCCCTCCGGCCGCCGGCGAGGGCGAGGAATCGAAGATATTCGCAGCCTTGGCGCAGCGACTGCTGCAGGAGCTGGCGGCGAAACCGTAGGGCGTTTCGTTCGTCGTTGCCGTTCGGGAGAAAGAGACATGCCGCTGACCCGCGACGAAGATATTGCCGAATTGCTGGCGAGCACCCGCACCATCGCCCTGGTCGGAGCGTCCGACCGGCCCGACAGGCCGAGCTACGGAGTGATGAAATATCTCCAGGACCACGGCTATCGGGTGTTCCCGGTCAATCCGCAGATCACCGGCGAGCATGTCCATGGCGAATATGTCTGGCGCGAGCTCGCCCAGATCGGCGAGCCGATCGACATGGTCGACATCTTTCGCCGGCCCATCGCCGCCGGCGAAGCGGTCGACGAGGCGATTGCGTCCGGCGCGAAATCGGTCTGGCTGCAGATCGGAGTGATCAACCATGAGGCCGCCGCCCGCGCCGAGGCTGCCGGGCTCAAGGTGGTGATGGATCGCTGCCCCAAGATCGAGATTCCACGGCTTCGGTTGCCGCGGATTTCGCCCTAGGCCTTCGACCCAAACGGGAGGACAGGACCCGGCCTAGAGTGTGTTCGAGCCAAGTGGAAACACTTGGCGGCTTGGAACACACGGCAAACAAAGGAAAACTAGACGCTGGACCGGTTCAACTGAACCGGGACAGAGTCTAGACCGCGCGCCGGCGCCTTTCCTGCACCGCCAGGCGAAGATCGATCCGGCTATCCGAGCGGCCGGGGGCAAGCAGGCGGACCTCGCGATTGGCGAAGTCGACCGAGACCCGGTCGAACAATTTGAGCGCATCCATGCCGAGCAGGATGGCCGGCCGGTCCATCAGATCGAGCTTCCTGAACGGGTGGACGTCGGCGAATGCGATCGGAAGATTGTTGATGGTCAGGCCGCCGAGCCGGATCACCTTGATCTGGGTCCAGTCCGCCTCGGTATGGCCGCCGGTGACGCTGAGCAAGCGGATCGGCTGGGTCTGGGGGAGCTTGTGCTTACGCTCGAGCCTGGCGCGAAGCATGGAATTGCCGATCGAGACCTGCGCCCCGGTGTCGATGATCACCCACACCTTCTCCCCCTCGACCGCTGCGTCGACCAGGACGAGCTGGCCGAAACGACTGCGGCCGCGGACGACGATCGCGTCGCCGTCCCAATGTTCCTCGCGACGTTGCGACGGGACTACCGTCATCTTCTGGCGCTTGAAATCGAACGAGACCCGCTGCGCGGCGAGCATGTCGACTCCGAGCATTCCGGCGGCGCCGAGGTTGCGGCGGTCGAGCCCGGGGGCCTGGACCTCCTTGGACATCTTGCCGCCTATCTCGATCGCCGGAATGACGAAGGTGCCGATATCGCTGACCTCGGTCATGCTGTGGACGCGCGCCATCCGGCCGGCGCCAAGGCCGAGCTGCTGCGCCAGGTCCTTGGCGATCACGGTACGCTCGGCACCGGTATCGACGACGAAGTTGAACGGGCCCTGGCCACCGATATTCACCGGAATGGTCATCCGGCTGGCTGCATCGTTGGCATAATCGAGTACTTCCGCGTCACTCGTCGGAGGGATGGGCGGAGTCGCCTGCGGCACCAGGCCCGCGGGCACCTGGCTCGCCAGCGGAACGGCCGACATCGTCGCGGGCACCAGTCCCACGAGACTCATCGCCACCAGACGCGCAAACACAGGCATTCTCCCCACATTCTTATGCGCAGGAGAATAAGCCTTTCCGCGGCAAAAGCGAAGCGATCTCCTTGCCCCGCGAAGGTCGACCGCCAGCGATTTCATGCTCGGTCTGTATCGTCGTCCCTGCCGCCCGGCTTTTCCTCGAGAGTTCGCCTCAGACCAAGGCCAGCGCGCGCTCGCGAAGGCGCTCGACGGCCTGATCGTGAATCCCCGGGGCGGAGACTAGAACCCCGAATGCGGCGCCGGATGCGGTGTTGAAGGCCAACGGCTGGCCGAGCGCGCCGCTGACCGTGGCACCGGCCTCGCTGGCGATCAGTGCCGCTGCGGCAATGTCCCACTCGAATCCCCATTTCAGGGTCGCGACCAGGTCCGCTTCGCCGGCCGCGACCAGTGCGATCCGGAGCGCGATCGAATTGGGCTTGGGCACGGTGACCAGGTCCGAGTCGATTTCTGGCAAGCTATCGGCCGGGACTCGCGCACCGGCGAGGGTGGCGAGGCTGCTCGCCTTGAGCCTCGAGCCGTTGCGGAAGGCGCCTTTCCCTTTCTCCGCGCTCCAATGCTCGCCCCGCGCCGGAGCGTCGAGCACGCCGATCACCGGCACCCGATCCTCGACGAGGGCGACCGAGACCGCCCAGCCAGGACGGCCGCGCAGATAGTCCCGGGTGCCGTCGATCGGATCGACCACCCACAGCCGCGGCCGCTCGATCCGGTCAGACTGGTCCAGCGTCTCTTCCGACAGCCAGCCGGCCTCGGGATCGAGCCGGCCGAGCGCGTCGCGCAGGAAGGCGTCCACCTCGAGATCGATCTCGCAGACCGGATGGCCGGGCGCCTTGTCCCAGCGCCGATAGGCCTCGGTCGACCTCGCGACGGCGATCCGGCCGGCCTCACGGGCGATACGTGAGACCTCGTCAAGCACCGGCGACCATCATCCCATCGATTCGGAGGGTCGGCACGTTGGTCGACCGGCGAAAGCGAAGATCGTCGGCCGGCCTGAGGTTGCGGAACATGTCGATCAGATTGCCGGCGATGGTGATCTCGGCGACCGGAGGGCCGACCTCGCCGCGCTCGATGATGAAGCCGGCGGCGCCGCGGCTATAATCGCCGGTCACCGGATTGACTCCGTGGCCGATCAGCTCGGTGACCAGCACTCCGCGCTCGATGTCCCCGATCAGTTCGGCCCGGCTCAGCCGGCCGGGTTCCATATGAACGTTGCTCGCGCTGGCGCCGGGAGGTCCGCCGATGCCGCGGGTGGCATGGCCGGTCGGCTCGCGTCCCAGCTGGCGCGCAGACGCGCTGTCCATCAGCCAGCCGGTCAGGCGGCCATCGGCGACGAGGTCGGTGGGCCGGGTCGGCAGGCCTTCGCCGTCGAACGGCTTGGAGCGCAGCCCGCGGACTCGATGGGGATCGTCGCGGATGAAGATTCCTTCCGGGAAGATCAGCTGCCCTTCCTTGTCGAGCAGGAAGCTGGTCCGCCGGGCAATCGCCGAACCGATGATCGCGGAGACGAAATGCCCGACGATGCTCATGCCGACCCGCGGATCGAAGACGACCGGCATCTCTCCGCTCGCCAGCCTGGCGGGATTGAGCCGGGCGAGGGTCCGCTCGGCGGCGAGGCGGCCGATTGCCTCCGGCGGATCGAGATCCTCGTAGTGGCGCACGCCGTGATGGGCATAATCGCGCTGCATGTTCGAGCCGGTGCCTGCGATGACGCTGGCCGAGCCGCTATAGCCGCTGGTCGAATAGCCGCGGCAGAAGCCGTGGCTGGTCGCGATCGCGATCACCGAGCGGCCGGCGCTGAATCCGGCGCCCTCGCTATTGGTCACGCCGGGAAAGGCTCGGGCGGCGTCCTCGGCGGCAAGCGAGCGCGCCTTGAGATCGGCGGCCGAGGGCTCGAGGCCGTCATCGCCCTCGATGCCCGGCAGCGGGCCGCGCATCAGCCGATCCTCGGGGGCGAGCCCGGCGAGCGCATCCTCGGGCGCCTCGCGCGCCATCGCGGCGGCGCGTTCGACCAGTGCGTCGAGCGCCTCGTCGGTGAGGTCGGATGAGGAGACGCTGGCCGAACGCTGGCCGACGAACAGCCGCAGCCCGATTTCTTCGCCTTCGGAGCGGCCGACATCCTCGAGCTCGCCAAGGCGCACCTGAACACCGGTCGAAAGGTCGCCGAAATAGAGCACGTCGGCGGCGTCGGCGCCCGCCTTTTTCGCACGCTCCACCAAGGCGGCGGCGCGCATCTCCGCTTCTGATACGGTCAGCATGACGAGCCGCTTAGGCCGGGCGGGTGGGAATTGCAAAGCGAGCGGAGACCGTCCCCTCCCTGGATCAGGAGAGGTGAAGGGCGCTATGAAGTACCCGTCACCAGGCAGGCGAGGAACATCAGCAGGCCGGCAAAGCGGTTCGAGCGGAACTTCGCAAGCGCATCGCTCCCGTCGTCCGGCTTCAGGCTGACCACCTGCCAGCCGAGATGCCCGGCCATCGGAGCAAGCGCCACCAGCGCAAGCCCGTCGGGCCGCTCGCGACACAAGGCGAAAGCCCACAACGCAAGCGCAACCAGGTAGAAACCGGCGATCCCGAGCCGTGCCCGCGGCCCGAGCGCCAAAGCCGAGGATTTCACCCCGACCAGGGCGTCGTCCTCCTTGTCCTGCAGCGCATAGATCGTGTCGTAGCCGATCACCCACGCAATCGAACCGGCATAGAGCAGCACCATCGTCGGCGCGATCTCGCCGGTCACCGCCGGCCAGCCGACCAAAGCCGCCCAGGAGAAGACCAGGCCGAGCCAGGCCTGCGGCCACCAGGTGATCCGCTTCATGAACGGATAGAGCGCGACCGGAACGAGGCTCGCCAGGGCGACGACCTGCGATATGCGATTGAGCTTGAGCAGGACGAGGAGGCCGATCAGGCTGAGCGCGACGAGCAGCGTCCAAGCTCCGCTGAGCGACACGCGTCCGCTCGCCAGGGGCCGCAGGCGGGTGCGCTCCACTCGCGAATCGAGCTCGCGATCGATGATGTCGTTATAGACGCAGCCGGCGCTGCGCATCGCCCAGGCGCCGAGGCCGAGCCACCCTATTAACGCGAAGCCGCGCGGCCCTAGCCCTGCGAGTGCCACGCTCCACGCCCCGGGCCAGAAGAGCAGCCAGGCGCCGATCGGGCGGTCCAGCCGCATCAACGAGGCGTAAGGACGCAAATACGGCGGCAGCGCGCCGATCAGCCCCCTCGCCTCGCTGTCGGGAACGATGTCGTCGGTTTTCACGCGCGGGACATTGCCGTACCGGAAGCCATGGTCGCAACCCCCGCCTGGCCGCCGGCGAGCCTGCCGCGCCTCTATGTCGATCGAGAGCTGGCCGAAGGGCTGGCGCTGACCCTCGACGGGCCGCAAGCCCATTACCTCTCTGCGGTGATGCGCCTCGGCGCCGGCGACCGGGTCAAGCTGTTCGACGATATCAGCGGCGAATGGCTCGCCGAGATCAATGAGGCGGGCAAGAAAAAGCTGTCGGTCACCGTCGCCGAGCGGCTTCGGCCGCGCGAGCCGGTGCCCGATCTTTGGCTGCTCTTCGCGCCCATCAAGCGCGGCCGGATCGACTGGCTGATCGAGAAGGCGACCGAAATGGGCGTCGCCAGGCTGGTCCCGGTGATCACCCAGCGCACCATCGTCGACCGGCTCAACCGCGAGCGGCTGTTCGCCCACGCGGTCGAGGCGGCCGAGCAATGCGAGCGCACCGCATTGCCCGAGCTTGCCGAAGCGCAGAAGCTGGCTGCCCTGCTGCGCGCATGGCCCGAGACGCGAAGCCTCTATTTCGCCGACGAGGAAGGCGGCGAGAGGCTGACCGCCTCACCCGGCCCGGCGGCGATCCTGATCGGGCCCGAAGGCGGATTCACCGACGAGGAGCGCTCTGCGATTCGGGCGCTGCCCCAGTCGCGGCGAGTCTCGCTCGGCCCGCGAATCCTGCGCGCCGACACCGCCGCGCTCGCCGCGATCAGCCTGTGGATGGCGACCGCAGGAGATTGGTAGCTCGGGGTCGAAAGCGACCCCGATGAAACTGGCTAGCGGGTCATTCTCGCCGTCGCTAGAGCGGCGCCCATGACGACCCGCACCGACAGCGCCCGCATCGACCCGCCGATCGAGAGCCGCGACGACCTGCTGGCGCCCTTCGTAAAGGGCGAGAAGCCAAAGGCCGACTGGCGAATAGGCACCGAGCACGAAAAGTTCGTCTATCGCCACGAGGACCATCGCGCGCCCTCCTATGACGAGCCCGGCGGGATACGCGACCTGCTGATGGCAATGACCGAATTTGGCTGGACCCCGGTCGAGGAAGGCGGGAACGTCATCGCGCTCGCCGGCGCAGACGGCAATGTCAGCCTCGAACCGGCCGGACAGTTCGAGCTTTCCGGCGCTCCGCTCGACCATCTCCACCAGACCTGCGCGGAGGCAGGACGTCATCTCAGCCAGGTCAAGGCGGTCGGCGAGCGGCTCGGGCTCGGCTTTCTCGGCCTCGGAATGTGGCCCGACAAGGCGCGTGCCGAGCTTCCGATCATGCCCAAGGGGCGCTACGAGATCATGCTTCGCCACATGCCGCGGGTCGGCAGCCTCGGCCTCGACATGATGCTTCGGACCTGCACGATCCAGGTCAATCTCGATTATGCCTCCGAAGCGGACATGGCGCAGAAATTCCGGGTCGGGCTCGCTCTCCAGCCCCTCGCCACCGCCTTGTTCGCCAATTCGCCGTTTACCGAGGGCAAGCCCAACGGCTTTCTGTCCTTCCGCAGCCACATCTGGTCCGACACCGATCCGGCACGGACCGGTATGCTGCCCTTCGTGTTCGAGGATGGCTTCGGCTACGACCGCTACATCGACTATGCGCTCGACGTGCCGATGTATTTCGTCTTCCGCGACGGCAAATATATCGACGCCGCCGGCCATTCGTTCCGCGACTTCCTGAAGGGAAAGCTCGCGGTGCTGCCAGGCGAGAAGCCGCTCAAGTCCGACTGGATCGATCATCTCTCGACCGCCTTCCCGGAGGTCCGGCTGAAGAGCTTCCTCGAGATGCGCGGCGCGGACGGCGGGCGCTGGAGCCGGATCTGCGCGCTTCCGGCGCTGTGGGTTGGCCTGCTCTACGATCAGGGCGCGCTGGACGCCGCATGGGACGAAGTGAAACATTGGTCGATCGAGGCGCGGCAGCAGCTGCGCGACGATGTGCCCAGGCTCGGCCTCAAGGCGATAACCCCGTCGGGCGAGAGCCTGCGCGACCTCGGCCAGCGAATCCTCGCCATCGCTGAGGGCGGGCTCAACGCCCGCGCCAGGTTCAACGGTGCGGGCGACAATGAAAGCGGCTTCCTCGACCCCTTGCGCGAGATCGTCGCGCGCGGCACCACTCCGGCGGAGGTCCTGCTCGAGCGCTTCAACGGCGAATGGGCGGGCGATATCGACCGTATCTATGAGGAAGAAAGCTTCTGAACCGGCGCAACCTTTACCCGGCGATCGAGCCCTATCGCTTCGGCCATCTCGATGTCGGCGGAGGCCACCGCCTTTATTGGGAGCAATGCGGCAATCCGGAGGGCAAGCCGGCGGTCTTCCTCCATGGCGGCCCGGGCGCTGGCTGTAGCCCCGATCATCGTCGGCTGTTCGACCCCGAGCGCTACAATGTCCTGCTCTTCGACCAGCGGGGCTGCGGCCGCTCCACTCCCCACGCCTCGCTCGACGCGAATACGACCTGGGATCTGGTCGACGATATCGAGCGGCTGCGCGAGCTTGCCGGCGTGGAAAGCTGGCTGGCGTTCGGCGGCTCGTGGGGATCGACCCTCGCTCTGGCCTATGCCGAGGCGTATCCGGACCGCGCTTCCGAGCTGATCCTGCGTGGCATCTTCACCATGCGCCAGAGCGAGCTCGACTGGTTCTACCAATCGGGCGCCTCGATGCTCTTCCCAGATCGCTGGGAGGCCTTTCTGACGCCGATCCCCGAGGCTGAGCGCGGCGACCTCGTTGCCGCCTATCACCACCGGCTGACCTCCGATGATCCCGCCGTGCAGCTCGAGGCTGCCAAAGCGTGGAGCGGATGGGAAGGCGCCACCATCACCCTGCTGCCCGACCCCAAGATGGTCGAGGAGCATACGTCCGACGCCTTCGCGATCGCGATCGCGCGGATCGAGAATCATTATATGGTCCATCGCGGCTGGATGGATGAAGGCCAGCTGCTCCGCGACATCGGCCGGATCCGCCATATTCCCGGAGTGATCGTCCAGGGCCGCTACGACGCATGCACGCCCCCGGCCACCGCCTGGGACCTCCATCGCGCCTGGCCCGAAGCCGAGCTGCACATCATCCCGGATGCCGGCCATTCCTACAACCAGCCGGGAATCCTCGACCAGCTGATCCGCGCCACGGATCGGTTTGCGGGGAAGTAGACCGCGTCGTCACTCCCCCGGCCGGTATACCCGCTCGACATGGCCCTTCAGCTCGTCGGGATAGAAGTAGACCGGTCGCAGATTTCCGGTCGCATAGCGTTCGGCCTGGTCGTCGAAATGGGGTGAGCCGGGATGGCCGCTCTCCCCGCCGGCGGTGACCGCCACCGCTTTCACTCGCGGTCCGAACTCGACCACGGCGACGAAGCTGTTCCCGCTGGTACCGTACCAGCGCCTGGTTCCCGGCCACGGCCTGGCGGCGAAGGAAGCGAGCGAACCCCAGCGCGCCCATGTGAATCCCACAGGAATGCTCGGCGCCTTGTCCACGAAAGGCTGGACGATGGCGCCGTCGAGGCGCTGGAAGCGGTTTATCTCGCCCCAGGGCGTGCGCCACCGTCCGAACTCGCGCTCGAGCCGGGCCGAGGCCTCGACCAGCGCCGCGATCTTGTCAGCCGCAGGTGCCGCGTCAATGCGGTCGTAGGTGGTCATGCCCGGGCCGAACTGGCCGCCCGATGCGCGCTTGACCATCTCCTCGCCCCAATAGACCGCGAGCGAGGTCGGCACCGACTCTACGCCCCAGCGATAATCCCAGCCACGCAGCAGCTCGGTCTGGCCCGAAAGCTTAGCCTTCGTTTCCGGATCGGCGCGGTCGATCGCAGCGATCAGGCCGGGGATCAGCCGGGCAAAGGCGGGCAGATAGGAATCATAAGCCGCCGCGCGAAGCCGATCGATCGTGAAATCCTTGCGGCCTTCGAGCATTCGAATGGCGTGGAGGCCGCGCGGGCTCTCGCCGGCGACATCCATGTAGCGCGGGTAATCGCGCTGGCGCGGGCTGTAGGGCCCGGCTGCGGAATAAGGCCAGTTGTTGGTGTTCTGGATCCAGCCGTTCGGCGGGTCGACCACGTGCGGAGTCTCGTTGGCCGAATGAAGGCCGTGCCAGTCGGTCGCCGGGTCGCTGCCGTCGACCGGCCTGGTATAATCGAAGCGATCGTCGCGGCGCGGCACGAATTGCGGGTGGAGATAGGCGATCTCTCCCTTGTCGTCGGCGAAGATCGTGTTGTTCGACGAATTGGCCTTGCGCTCGGCGACGGCCTGGAAGGCCTGGAGATCGCTCGCCCTGGTGCGCAGATAGGATTGCTCGAGTGCTGGCACGGGCCGGTTCATCATCGCAAAGGCAGCCCATCTGCCGCCTTCGCTGCGCACGATCGGGCCGTGATGGGTGAAGAGGGCGGTGACGCTCCGGCTGCGCATCGTCCCGTCGGCCGCGCGATAGGGAATGGCAATGGTCCTGGTCGCCACGGGGCGAAGCGCCTGGCCGTATCGGTAGAAGAGCCGGCCACCGCGGCGGACGATCGTCTCGAGAAACTCGTCGACCGAATCGACCCCGCTCGACGTGTGCATCCAGCCGGCGTGGCGGTTGAAGCCCTGGTAGATGAAGAACTGCCCCCAGGTCGCAGCGCCGTAGACGTCGAGACCTTCCTCGCTGGTCACCTGCAGCTCGGAGCGAAAGAAGAAGCTGGTATGCGGATTGATCAGCAGCAGCGCGTGCCCGCCGACCGTGTTCGAAGGCGCGATCGCGATGCCATTGGAGCCGGTCGGTTCGACCTCTCCGCGATCACCCTCGACTTGTTTCCGGGCCCGGCTATCCACCCGCCCCGGGACCTCCATCCCCAACCCCGAAACGCGATCGGGGCGACGCGGCGTGGAATAGAAGGCTGCCAGAGCCGCTGGATCGATCCGCTCGATATCGCCGCCTATGCTGCCTTCGGTGAAGCTCAGCGCCATCCACGGCTCGAAGCGGGTGATCACCCGCGGCTTCACATCCCTGTGCGTAGCGAGGTAGAAATTGAGCCCGTCGGCCCATCCGTCCATCAGCCGCCGCAGCCAGGCCGGGCTCGCGGCGTAGCGCGCCCGGAGATCCGTCGGGTCCATGTAGAGTTTGGCTCTCAGGTCGGTCCAGATTGCGCCTTCGCCCTCCGCTTCGGCGGTGCGGCCGAGCGCGGTCAGATAATTGGTCTCGATCCGGTTGAAGTCGTCTTCGGCCTGGGCGTAGATCATTCCGAACACGGCGTCCGAATCGCTTCGGCCGCGGACATGGGCGATGCCCCAATCGTCGCGGGTGATCGAGACCCGCGACGCCTCCGCCTGCCATCTCATAGTCTCGCGGTTTGCGGCCGCGGCCGGAAATGGCAGCGCGCAGAGAGCGAGCAGGACGAGCAGACGGGGAAGCACGACGAGGCGTTAGCTTTGCCGCCGGTTAGCGGCAAGGCCGCGCATTTTTCACGGAACCCTTTGAAGGCATGATTGTTCTTATCGTACCCCACCCCGGGCAGTCAGCTCCCCTCCCCCTCCCCCACGCTGACTGCCACACCAAGCCCCGGCCCGAAACGGCCGGGGCTTTTACGTCGGGGTCAGGCTGGTCGAGCTGCGGTGCGCGGCGCGCGATTTATTCGTAGAGAGGCGCTCGCGCCGACCCCCACGGCACCGCGTGCGATCCCCTTCCTGCAAAGGCAGGGGAGGATTTTGGCGGCTCAGGCTTGCCTTGCGACATAGCCGTCGACCACGCGCTCGAGCAGGGTTAGCGGGACATTGCCGCCGAGCACGAGCGCATCGTCGAAGGTCTTGAGCTCGAAGCGCCGGCCGAGCGCAGCCTTGGCCTTTTCGCGCAACCGATTGATCTCGCTATGCCCGACCTTGTAGCCGCAGGCCTGGCCGGGCCACGCGCAATAGCGGTCGACCTCGCCGCTCACCTCCTCGACGCTCGATCCGTTTGCGGTGGCGAACCAATGTATGGCCTGCTCGCGGCTCCATTTCTTGGCGTGGATGCCGCTGTCGACGACCAGCCGGCAGGCGCGGAAGGCGAGCGACTGGAGGTAGCCGAGCCGGCCGAGCGGATCCTCGTCATAGGCGCCGAGTTCGTCCCCGAGCTGCTCGGCATAGAGCGCCCAGCCTTCCGAATAGGCATTGAAGGCGAGCAGCGTGCGAACCAAGGGCAGCTTGTAGGAATATTCCCCCTGCCAGACATGGCCGGGTATCCCCTCGTGGTAGGTCAGCGTCGGGAGCGCGTAACGCGGCCAGATCGAGGTGTCGCGGAGATTGATGTAATAATTTCCGGGCACGGAGCCGTCCATCGTTCCGGCTCCCGCATAGCCGTCGGGCGCGCCATTCTCTATCTCCGGAGGGACACGCTTGATGATGAGATTGCCAGGGACGAGCGTCGCGAAGGCGCGCGGCAGGCGGGTCCGCATATCGGCAACCCGACCATTCAGAAAAGCGAGGATCTGGGCACGCCCCTGATCGGTGTTCGGGAACAGGTGGCTGGGATCCTTGCCGAGTGCGGTCATCCGCTCGCCGACCGTGCCCTGGGTCAGGCCCTGGGCGCGAAGGATCGGGTCCATGCGCGCCTGGAGCGCGCTCAATTGCTCGAGGCCCATTGCGTGGACCTCGTCCGGGCTCATCCGGCTGGTCGTCCCGGCGCGCAACGCCCAGGCATAATAGGCCTCGCCATCGGGCAGCTTCCACACGCCTGCGTCCGAGCCGGCGTGGGCGCGGTGGACCTCGAGCTCGGCGATCTGCCGGTCGATCGCCGG
>JAQGLD010000389.1 GCA_028293055.1 Alphaproteobacteria bacterium | reverse complement strand
CCGCGCACGAGCGGCAGCATCGATGTCGAGCAAACGCAGCATTGCGTCCGCCAGCGATTGCGCGTCGCGCGGCCGACAGAGCACGGCATTTTCGCCGGCACGCGCGATTTCGGTGCATCCCGGTACGTCGGTCGCGACCAGCGGCTTCGCCATCGCGGCGGCCTCGAGCAGCGTCCTTGGCAGGCCCTCGCGATAGGAAGGGAGGACGACGCAATCGGCGGCAGCGATATGGGCACGCACATCGTCGGACACGCCGAGATAGTCGATCACCCCTTCCGCGACCCAGGCCTCGACCTCGCTTCGCGGCACTGCCGTGCGATTCTCGACATCGAGAAAGCCGAGCAGCTGGAAACGAGCGTCGGGCAGTTCGGCCCGAACCATCCTGGCTGCCTCGACATATTCGCCGACACCCTTGTCCCACAGCAAGCGGGCGATCAGCAGGAAGGTGAACGGCCTCTCCGGCCCTTTCGCCGCCGGTGCGAAACGGGAAATGTCGATTCCCGAGCCTGGAAGCAGCCTGGCCGCGGCCGCCCGAACCAGCCTTTTTCCGACGAACAGGTCGAGATCTTCCTGGTTCTGGAAGAAGATCGTCGCGGAGCGACGGAACGCGAGGCGGTAGAGGCGCGAGACGATTGCGGTCAGCAGACCCTGGCGGATGAAGGCGGTGCCGAGTCCCGAGACATTGTTGATCACCTTGATGCCGAGCGCCTGGGCGGCGAGCGACCCATAGACGTTCGGCTTGGCAGTGTAGCCCAGGAAGATGTCCGGCCGAAGCTCGCGCAGGATCCGGTAATAGCGCCAGAGGAGGAGCAGGTCGCGCGCCGGCGACACGCCCTTCTTGTCCATCTCGATCGGCACATAGTCGACGCCGAGCTCCGCGAAGCGCTCGCTATAGGCGTCGGGGGGCGCCAGCGCGACGACCCTGAAGCCGTGGCGCTGCAGCCCGGCGATCAGCCCCTTGCGGAAATTCACGATGTTCCAGGACGCATTGATCGAGATGATTGCGGTGCGTTGGGCCATAAGGGCGAGCTTGGTGGCAAGCCGGCCGGCCGCGGGCAAGCCGAATCGGCCCCGCCTGGCCTTGCGACGCCGCTCTGGACGAGCGGCGGTCTGATTTCCTATAGGCGCTGCACATATAGGCGGCTGTTCGGCCGCCCGATCGGCTGTGTGGGGTTGAGTTGCTCCCTTATTGGATAATGTTCAGCGTCTTCACCGCTGGCGCGCTCGAATATCGCCGACGCGGCACGGTCGGCGGCCAGGCCGCGCCGCTGCTGCTGCTCGGCGGCCTCTATATCGCGGTCATGGTCGGCTTTCGCTGGCAGGTGGGCGGCGACTGGGGCGCCTACGAGGACATCTTCACCTGGTCCGGGACGCTCAAGCTGAGCGAGGCCCTGACCCTCGGCGATCCGGCCTACACCGTCCTCAACTGGATATCGAACTGGCTCGGCTTCGACATCTGGTTCGTCAATTTCGTCTGCGGCCTGATCTTCGCGTGGGGCCTCGTACGATTCGCGCGTCGCCAAGCCAATCCCTGGCTCGCAGTCGTGATCTCGGTCCCCTACCTCGTGATCGTGGTCGCGATGGGCTATTCCCGCCAGGGCGTGGCGATCGGAATCATCATGGCCGGCCTTGCCTCGCTGGAGCGCTCGTCGATTGCGCGCTTCGCGGTCTACATCTTCTTCGCCGCCGCATTCCACAAATCCGCGATCGTCGTGCTTCCGCTGGTCGCGCTCTCCGCGGTGCGCAACCGCCTCGTCGTCGCCTTCCTGCTCGCCGTGCTCGCCGTCCTGCTCTATTATTTCTTCGTCCAGTCCACATTCGACCGAATGGTCACCAATTATGTGACCGCGGAATATAACAGCCAGGGCGCTGCCATTCGGGTGTCGATGAACCTGCTCCCGGCAGTGATCTTCCTGATCTTCCAGAAAAGGTTCGATTTCCCGCCGCAGCAGATGAAATTGTGGCGAAACTTCTCGATCGCGACCCTGGTCTCGCTGGTCTTCCTTTTCTACCTCGAATCCTCGACCGCGGTGGACCGGCTTGCGCTCTACCTGATTCCGCTTCAGCTCGTCGTGCTCTCCGCTCTGCCCGAGGCCTTCGGCTACAAGGGCAAGCCGAACGGCCAGTATATCGCCCTGGTGATCGCCTATTCGGCCGCGATCCAGTTCGTCTGGCTGAATTATGCGGCGCATGCCGACGACTGGATTCCATTCCAATTCTTCCCCTATGACCTGCTTTGAGGGCTACGCCCGTGCGGGCGCCGCTTGCCTGCGGTGCAATCCTCCGGATAAGGCCGCGACCGACGATCCTCCGTCCGGGGGAAGCAGAGTTGGCGGGTGACGGAGTCGATCGATGAAGGGCATCATATTGGCGGGGGGCAGCGGCAGCCGCCTCTATCCGGCCACGCTCGCGGTTTCGAAGCAGCTGCTTCCGATCTTCGACAAGCCGATGATCTATTATCCGCTCGGCGTGCTGATGCTCGCCGGGATCCGCGAAATATTGATCATCTCGACTCCGACCGACTTGCCAAGGTTCGAAGCCCTGCTCGGCGACGGCAGCGCTTTCGGAATTTCGCTCTCTTATGCCGAGCAGGCC
>JAQGLD010000369.1 GCA_028293055.1 Alphaproteobacteria bacterium | reverse complement strand
CAATCTGCCGGTGGTCCTCGGCAAGCCGGAGATGAAGGCCCGGCGCACCACCCCGAAGCTGGTCGCCGCGCCGCGCGAATCGCGGATCGAGGCGGCCGACGAATCGCGCATGCTCGGGCGCGCGATCGATTTCACCCTGATCGCGATCGCGGTGGTGGCGCTGTCCGGCCTGTTCGCGCTGATCGCCTATAGCGTGCTGTCGCGTCCGCTGGAGACTTTGGTGCACATGCTCAAATAGTCGCCTGGCGCAGCCGCGGCCGGCGACCCGGTCGTCGAGCGCCGCGCTCGGCCCGGCGCATTGTCTGGCCCTGGCGCAGAGTCCCAGATTCTTGATAACACTTAATTAATTGCCTTCCCCCAAGCGTCGATCGGATTCCTTTCGATCATCGGGACAGGCGCGAATGCCAGCAACACAAAATGTGCCAGCCACCGGCAACGTCTATATCGACGGGCTGCTCAGCGACCAGAAATGGGCCGTCGTCAGCCTGACCTTCGGATTCCCCACCCAGGCGAGCCAATATGGCACCGGCTATGGCGCGAACGAGCCGGCGAGCGCGTTCGAGGCGGTCAATGGGGTGCAGCAGGCCGCGGTGCGGGCCGCGTTCCAGCTCATCTCGTCCTACACCAATTTGCATTTCAGCGAGTCGACCGGCGCTTCGGCCGGGAGCGCGGACCTGAGGTTCGCGATGAGCGATGTACCGGGCACCGCTTATGCCTATCTGCCGAGCGCCAATGCGGCGGGCGGCGACGCCTGGTTCAACAATAGCAGCGGCCAATATGACGTCCCGGCCGCCGGCAATTATGCCTTCACGACCTTCCTTCACGAGATCGGCCACACGCTCGGCCTCAAGCATCCGCACGAGGCGGACGGCGGCACGATCATGCCGCTCGACCATGACGCTTTGTCGTTCAGCGTGATGAGCTACCGTTCCTATGTCGGAGCCGATCTCAACGGCTACACCGCCGAGACGAACGGCTTTCCGCAGACCTACATGCCCTACGACATCGCGGCCTTGCAGACCCTCTACGGCGCCAATTACGCGACCAATAGCGGCGACACCGTCTATCGGCTCGATCCGAACACCGCGCAGATGTGGATCAACGGAATCGTCCAGCCGATGCCGGCAGCCAACCGCCTTTTCTCGACGATCTGGGACGGCGGCGGCACCGACAGCTACGATTTCTCGGCCTATAGCGCAGCGCTGACCATCGACCTCGCTCCGGGCGGCCGCTCGTTCGACTCGGTCCAATTGTCGAACATGGGCGCGGGGCACATGGACGGCGGCCTGTTCAACGCGCTGCTCGTCAACGGCGACACCCGCGCATTGATCGAGAATGCCACCGGCGGCTCGGGCAACGACTCGATTTCGGGCAATTCCGCCGCCAACCGCCTCGTCGGCGGCGCCGGCGCGGACACGCTCTCGGGCCTGGACGGCAATGACAGCCTCGACGGCGGAATCGGCGACGACATCCTGTCGGGCGGGCCAGGGACCGACACGCTGACCGGCGGCGACGGGAATGACAGCCTCGACGGCGGCGCCGGCGCGGACATGCTGGCCGGCGGCAAGGGCGACGACCTCTATATTGTCGACGCCGGCGACACCGTCACCGAAAATGCCGGCGAGGGCGTCGACGAGATGCGCGGCTCCGTCGACCTCGTCGCCGCGGCCAATATCGAGACCCTGCGCGGCACCTCGGCCACCGGCCAGCATCTCACCGGCAATGCGCTCGACAATCTCCTGATCGCCGGGGCCGGCGACGACCTCCTCCATGGCGGCCTCGGCAACGACCAGTTGCGGCTCGAAGCCGGCGGCACGGACAGCGCCTATGGCGACGGGGGCGACGACGCTTTCTATTTCGGGGCGGCGATGGACTCGCGCGACAGCGTCGACGGCGGCATCGGCAACGACACGATCGCAATCCAGGGCAATTATACCGGGCTGGTGCTGGCAGGGGTCGTGAATGTCGAGACCCTTTTGGTCGCGTCCGGCAGCAGCACCCAGTTCGGCGACCTTTCGAACAGCCGTTACAGCTACGATGTCACCACCAGCGATTCGAACCTGGCCGCGGGCGCGACGTTGAGCGTGATCGCGACCGGCCTGCTGCCCGGCGAAAATCTCGCCTTGCACGGCAGCGCCGAGAGCAATGGCAATTTCCGGGTCTTCGCGGGCCAGGGCACGGATATCCTGATCGGCGGCGGGGCAAGTGACGGCTTCTTCTTCGGCGCGAGCGGCAAT
Organism: Alphaproteobacteria bacterium; assembly: GCA_028293055.1. Lineage (GTDB taxonomy): Bacteria > Pseudomonadota > Alphaproteobacteria > Sphingomonadales > Sphingomonadaceae > Allosphingosinicella. The sequence goes on along the minus strand of JAQGLD010000369.1, from coordinate 1,057 downwards.
TTCACCGGCGCGGATCAGGTCTATGGCGGCGCCGGCTCCGACACGCACGCGCTGCGCGGCAATTATGTCGGGTCGGGCGCGATCGTGATGCAGGCCGCAAGTATGGTGCGGGTCGAGGTGCTCGCTTTGCTCTCGGGCCACACCAACGAATATAGCGGCGTGATCGCCGCCGGCGGCTTCGACTACGATATCACCATGGCCGACGGCAATGTCGCGGCCGGGCAAAGGCTCGACGTCAATGCCGCCCTGCTCGGCGCCGACGAGAGCGTTCGCTTCGACGGCCGGGCGGAGCGCGACGGCAGCTTCCGGATCCTGTCCGGAGCCGGCGGCGACACGCTCTATGGCGGCGCGCAGGCGGACACGCTTTATGGCGGCCTGGGCGCGGACCGGCTCGAGGGCGGGGCCGGGGCGGACACCTATTTCTACCGGTCGGTCGCGGAATCGACCAGCACCGGCTACGACACGATCGCCGGCTTCGACTGGCACGAGGACCGGATCGACCTGCCCGGCGCCGCGCGCGGCTTCTCCCACACTGTCCAGGGCAGCCTGTCGACCGCGAGCTTCGACTCAAATCTCGCCACGGCGATGAACGGCGTGCTCGGCGCCAACGAGGCGGCTTTGTTCACCGCGACCTCGGGCACGCTCGCCGGCCATGTCTTCGCGATCGTCGACGGCAACGGCCAGGCCGGCTACCAGGCCGGCCAGGATTTCGTCTTCGACCTGGTCAATCCGATCCTGCCGATCGACCCGGCGGCGGTAGTGATCGTCTGAGCCAGGCGGCCGCGGCCGCCCTTCCGGCTACAGAGCGAAGTCGATCGCCGCGAGCGGCTGGACGCTGGTCGCGGCGAGAACGAAGTCGGCGACCCCGTCGCCATTCACATCGCCCTCCACCAACCACAGCCCGCCGGCCTGGAAGGCGCGCAGCTCTCCGGCGACATGGTCGAAGGCCGCCGCACCGATGAAAGCGAAGGCGTCGTTGGCGGGCGTGCCGGAGATGGCGTCGATCGCCGTCAGGTCGATTCGGTCGCCGGCGGTGAAGGCGATCGTATCGCGACTG
>JAQGLD010000366.1 GCA_028293055.1 Alphaproteobacteria bacterium | reverse complement strand
CTTCTGCCAGGCGCCTGCACCACGCGCGAGGCCGCGCCCCGGTTCCCTTATCTCGCCGCAAAGCGCAAGCGGGAGTTGCAGTGGCGGTGGGAAGCGCGAAAGCCACTAGCCGCCCCTTCGCCCCATTGCTAAGCGCCCTCTCCGGCCATGCACCCGTAGCTCAGCTGGATAGAGCGCTGCCCTCCGAAGGCAGAGGCCACAGGTTCGAATCCTGTCGGGTGCGCCATTCTCCAGCCAGCGGCAAAGCTCTGGTCACGGGGGATATCGAGAGCCGGCCGTGTTCTGCCCGCTTGTTTCGAGCCTCGGACCCCGGATTGCGGAGGATCGCTCCGCCTCACCGGCGAAGGCCCGCTCATTAGGAGGCTGCGAATAGAGGGGTGGCTTCACTCGCGGTATCGCAATCGGTCGATGACGATGCGGAAAGCCGGCGATATCTGCCTACGGCTGGGATAATAGAGATGATGGCCGTCGAAAAGGGGGCACCAATCCTCCAGCACGCGCACCAAGGCGCCTGACGGGAGCAATGGCGCGATTTGGTCTTCCATGACAAAGCCGATGCCGTGTCCCGCCGCCGCGGCCTTGACGATCAGCGAAGTCCGGTTGAGCACCAATTGGCCTTCCACCCGGACGCGCAATTCGCGACCCTCCTTCTCGAACTCCCAGGCATAGATGCCGCCTGCGCTGGTCATCCGCAGATTGATGCAGCGATGCTGCGAAAGGTCCTGGGGTATGACCGGTACGGCGTGCCTGGCGAAATAAGCGGGCGAGGCCGCGGCCGCCATCCTCAGCCGAGGTCCGATGCGCACCGCGACCATGTCCTTTGCAATTGATTCCCCCAGCCGGACCCCTGCATCGAACCGACCTTCGACGATGTCGGTGAACCCGGATTCGACGTTCAGCTCCACGTTGATGTCGGGATACTCGCCGGCCAAGCGGTCTATCGCCGGCCACAGGATCGTCTCCGCGGCATGGTCGGAAGTCGTGATTCGAACAGTTCCGGCAGGGCGCTCGCGCAGCTGGGTCAGGGCGGCGAGGCGATCGTCGATGTCGTTCATCGCCGGGCGCAGCGTCTCGAGGAGCCGCTCGCCGGCCTCGGTCGGGGCGACGCTGCGGGTCGTTCGGGTCAGCAGCCTGAGGCCCAGCCTGGTCTCCAGCCGGCGAACCGTGTGGCTGAGCGCCGATTGCGAAATGCCCAGTTTCTTCGCGGCGCCGGTGAAACTCGCTTCCTCCGCCACCGCGAGGAACATCGTCAAGTCCGCCATGTTCTCGCGTCGCATGCTGCCCCTTAGTTTCATGACTGACATTCATAGGCTTAAGCAGGATTACCCGTCTAATCGATGATGGCGGATGAGCATAGATAGAATGCATGCAATCGGCGGCGCGGCTGCTGCCTCGCCCAAAATTCACGGAGACGAACATGGCGAAAGTGGTTGTCGTGATCGGCGCAGGCGCCGCCCGAGGAAATGGCGATCGCGGCGGGCTATCTGCTCGGCCCGGACGCTGGCTTCATCACCGGTAGCGGTCTGTTGATCGACGGCGGCCTCATCGCCGCGATGCGCGCGGGCACGCTGCCCACCCCCGCCTGAGCCCATTCGAACGCACGGAGAAACATCATGAAGACACGCATTCTTGGCCAAGGCCTCAAGGTCTCCGCCCTGGGCTTCGGCTGCATGGGGCTGGATTTCGGTTATGCCGCCAAGGTCACCCGGCAGGAAGGGGTGACCCTGATCCGCCAGGCGGTCGACCGCGGCGTCACATTCTTCGACACCGCCGAGGTCTATGGACCATTTACCAACGAAGAAATGGTCGGCGAAGCGCTGCGGTCGGTTCGAGACCAGGTGGTGATCGCGACCAAGTTCGGCTTCGACATCGATCCCGAGACAGGCGCAAGCCGCGGCATCACCAGTCGCCCCGAAGGCATCCGCGCGATCGTCGATCGCTCCCTCCATCGGCTCGGAATCGAGACCATCGACCTGCTCTACCAGCACCGAGTCGACCCCGAAGTGCCGATCGAGGATGTCGCCGGTGTCGTGCGCGATCTGGCCGCGGAGGGTAAGGTAAAGCATTTCGGCCTGTCCGAACCCGGCGTCCAGACACTCCGGCGCGCCCACGCCGTCCAGCCGGTCACTGCGGTGCAGAACGAATATTCGCTGTGGTGGCGGGCGCCGGAGAGCAACGGCATTCTCGCGGCGTGCGACGAACTCGGCATCGGCTTCGTGCCGTATAGCCCGCTCGGCAAAGGCTTCCTGACGGGTGCGATGTCGAACCAGGCGCCGCTTCCCGACAACGACTTCCGCGCCAGTACGCCGCGTTTCCAGCCCGAGGCGATGGCGAAGAACGAGGCGTTCGTCGACCTGCTGCGTCGAGTCGCTGGCGAGAAGAATGCGACACCGGCGCAGGTGGCGCTGGCCTGGCTGCTCGCCCAGCGGCCCTACATCGTGCCGATCCCCGGCACGACCAAGCTGCATCGCCTAGAAGAGAACATCGCCGCCGCCGATGTCGATTTGACCGCGGAGGACCTGCGCGCGATCGACGACGCCGCATCTCGGATCGAGACTGCCGGCGACCGCTACGCGCCCGCACAGATGGCGATGGCCGGTCGTGAAGCTCCGGAGAAGAGCGCATGACCCAGGTCGTAGTTCTCGTCGGTGCCGGCTCGATCGGCCAGGCGATCGCCCGCCGCGTCAGCGCGGGCAAGACGCTCCTCCTCGCCGACCTGCGGGACGAGAATGCCCGCGCGGCGGCCAACACGCTGAAGGACGCCGGCTTTGACGTGCGGACCGCCACCGTCGACGTCTCGTCGCGCGAGTCCGTCGAAGCGCTGGTCGTTACGGCGACGGCGCTCGGCGAGGTCACCGGCCTCATCCAGGCCGCAGGCGTCTCGCCCTCCCAGGCGCCGATCGAGACGATCCTCAAGGTCGATCTACGCGGCACTGCGCTGCTGCTCGAGGCGTTCGGCACCGTGATCGCAGAAGGTGGCTCTGGCGTGGTGATCTCCTCTCAATCGGGGCACCGGATGGGGCCGCTTACCCTCGAGCAGAACCGCCTCCTCGCCACTGCGCCGGCCGACACGTTGCTCGACCTGCCTTTCCTGCAGCCGGGCGAGGTCAAGGACACGCTCCACGCCTATCAGCTTTCGAAGCGCGGCAACGGGCTGCGCGTTCAGGCGGAAGCGGTGCGCTGGGGCCGGCGCGGTGCGCGGATCAACACGATCAGTCCGGGCATCGTCATCACGCCGCTGGCCAATGACGAGCTGAACGGTCCTCGCGGCGAAGGCTATCGCAAGATGATCGAGAGCTCGGTCGCCAAGCGCGCCGGCACGCCCGACGAGATCGCCAATGTCGCAGCCCTGCTGATGGGACCGGACGGGGCCTTCATCACCGGCAGCGACTTCCTGATCGATGGCGGCACCACCGCTACCTTTTGGTTCGGCGACCAGAGCTGAAAGGAGACAGCATGGCTTGGGGGCCATTTGCCGAAGGCAAGAACGGCCTGTTCTCGAACGAACTGCTCCAATCGATCGGCGAAAAGCACGGCAAGAGCATCGCCCAGGTCGTCCTGCGCTGGCTCAATCAACGTGGCATCGTTGCCATCCCGAAATCCGTGCGCAAGGAGCGCATGGCCGAGAATTTCGCGGTCTTCGACTTCGAGCTGGATCAGGACGACCTGACCAAAATCGCGACCCTCGACCAGAAGGCGAGCAGCTTCTTCGACCACCGCGACCCGGCCATGGTGAAGTGGCTCGGGACGCGCAAGCTCGAGAGATGAACATTGGCTAAGCGTGGAATCAGAAGGACTGACTGAAAGGCCATGCCGGGTGCGCGATTTTCTCGCCGGCATGAAGTCTTCGGTCCGGTCGGCTGCTAGTCCCGAATGTCCGCCAGCGGGGGGACCGGCGCTGCTTGTCCTTCGGAAAGGCTTCCGAATGAATCGAAGGCGTGGGTCGGCCTGGCGCCCCATAATGCGTAGAACAGCACATAGACTTCGCACAGGGCCGGGATCAGGAAAGACGGCTGGAGGCCGAAGCGGTCCGCGGCCCAGCCCTGGACGATGACCAGCGCGCCGCCGGCAATCGCCATGATCAGCAGGCC
>JAQGLD010000338.1 GCA_028293055.1 Alphaproteobacteria bacterium | reverse complement strand
AACCGTTTCGACTGGCGCGCCCCGACCCGGTGGCGGCGCTACGAGCGGCCGCGCCATCGGCGCATCGCGAAGCAGAAAATAACCCGTTTTGGCGGGTGATTCGGCCCGATCCGTGTCCGACTCGCCTTCCGGTCGCCGCTTTTCGAGGCGCGCCAACGGGATAGATCCCTCTTCGCCAACCCCGCTCCGAACCCAATTCGGTGGGCGGTGCCGAAAGGACCAGCCGACCGATTCTTGAGCGCGTGTCATCGATTGCACAGTCAAATGCTTCGATTTCAAGCATTTCTCCTAACATCACGCCCCTATTGACAAATTACACGTCGATGATAGCGTTAACATAGTTCGGCAACAGACCGGGCACGCCAGTATTCATAAGATAAGATACCCGTGGCAGGGTTTCATGGAGGGATTTTATGAGGGGCATTCCGCTCGCGACTTCGCTCGCCCGTTCGACATCGATACTCGCCTTGGCTGCGTGCCTCGCAGTGCCTGGAACCGCCAGTGCCGCGGCGGAGCCGGACCCTGCCGATCAGCCACCCGCGGCGCAGGCCGACGGCCAGACGGCCGCGCAGCAGCCCGGCCAGGGCGACGCATCGGGGGACGAGATCGTCGTCACCGGAATTCGGGCCAGCCTCGAACGCTCGATCGAGATCAAGCGCAATTCGTCGGGCGTCGTCGACGCGATCTCGGCCGAGGATATCGGCAAGTTCCCGGACACCAATCTCGCGGAATCACTCCAGCGCATCACCGGCGTCTCGATCAACCGCACCAATGGCGAAGGCTCGCTGGTCACGGTCCGCGGCTTCGGCCCGACCTACAATCTGGTGACCCTGAACGGCCGCACCCTGGCGACCTCGAACGTCTCCGTCGTCGGCGGCGACGAGAATGCGGATTCGGCGCAGGGATCGAGCCGCTCTTTCGATTTCTCGAACCTGGCCTCGGAAGGGGTCAAGACGCTCGAAGTCTACAAGACGGGCCGCGCGGCAATCCCTTCGGGCGGAATCGGAGCGACGATCAATGTCGTGACCCGCCGGCCGCTCGACTCCCATCAATCCGGTCTCACCGGCAGCGTCGGCGTCAAGGCTGTCTACGATACCAGCGTCAACGGCTGTCTCGACTGCGGGTCCAAGGTGACTCCGGAGGCGTCAGGCGTGCTCAGCTGGACCGATCCCAACCAGAAGGTCGGGATCGCTTTGTTCGGCAGCTACCAGAAGCGCAATTTCACGTCGATCAGCGCCACGTCGAACGACTGGAATATCATGCCCTACAGCACGTTCCTGACCGGGGGCTTCGTCAAGGTCGACGGATCCACCAAGGTCACCGGAGCGCCGAGCAGCCCCAACACCCTGGTCGCGATCCCGAACGACAGCCGCTACCATTATGCGGAAGGCAGCCGCGAGCGGATCAACGGCCAGGCCGTCATCCAATTCCGCCCGATCGACTCGCTGACCCTGACCGCCGATGCGCTCTATGCGCGCAACAAGCAGCATGAGGAGCGGTCCGATCTGTCCAACTGGTTCAGCCGGCCGTTCGACGAGGTCAGGTTCGACGGCAATAGCACGGTCGATACCGCGACCTACCTGCACGAGACCCTCGGCGGCGAGAAGGACGAGGGCTTCGAGGCGCAATATCGCGCCCAGAAGAACGAGCTCAAGGATTTCGGCCTCAACGCCAAATGGGACCTCACCGACAGCTTCTCGCTGAATCTGGACGGTCACATCAGCAAATCGTCGAGCCGGCCCGACAATCCGAACGGTTTCAGCTCGACGCTGGTCGGCATGGGCGCCAATGTCGTCGCCTCCCACTCGGTCGATTATAGCGGCGACATTCCTGTCCAGGATGTGACCTTCGGAGTCCACGGCCCGCTCGACATCAACGATGTCGGATCGCAGGTCGGCCGCTCCACGACCTCGACGCAGGCCCAGCGGGTCAAGGAAGTACGCGCCGATTTCGGCTGGGATCTCGGCGGCGGCAGCCGCTTCGATTTCGGCGCCAATTACCGCGACTCCAACATGCACCAGACCCGGGTCCAGACCCAGCAGACGCTCGGCGACTGGGGGATCACCAGCCCCGGAGATGTTCAGCGACTTGCCCCTGGCGCGCTCCAGGCCTTCTGCCTCGAATGCAAGTTCGATCGCTTCAATCCCGGCAGCGATCCGGAATCGCAGCTCGCCTTCCGCGGCAATGCGGCGGACCTCTACTCGATCCTGTCGCCTTATTATGCCGGCAAGGGCAATGCGGTCGGAATCACCACCAACGAGGACAACCGGGTCAAGGAGAAGATCTGGGCGGCTTATGGCCAGATCACCTGGAAGGGCGAGCTCGCCGGGCGCCCGGCGGCCTTGGTCGCCGGTGCCCGCTACGAGCAGACCAAGACCAGCTCGACCTCGCTGGTCGCGGTGCCTTCGGGGATCAAATGGGTCTCGGACAACGACTTCACGGTCGAAATTTCGAACCAGAGCAGCTTCCTCTCCGATACAGGCAAGTACAACAATCTGCTGCCGGCGATGGATTTCCAGGTCGAGTTCGCGCACAATATGATCGGCCGCCTTTCGTTCAGCCGGACGATCGCACGCCCCAATTACAACAATCTGTTCACCTCGACGAGCGTCGGCGGCCCGCCGAGGCCGATCAACAATGGCGGCATTGCCAACGGCACCACCGGCAATGCGCGCCTGTCGCCGCTGACCTCGGACAATTTCGACCTGTCGTTCGAATATTACTACAAGCCGGACAGCTATATCTCGGCCGGCTTCTTCGAGAAGAGGGTCCACAACTTCATTGGCAACGGCCAGTTCACGTCGCCCTTGTTCGGCCTCCGCGACCCGAGCTCGGGCGCTGCCGGGACCCGATCCGGTGCAGCCAAGACTGCGCTCCAGGGTCTCGGGGTCGATGTCAGCGATGTGAACCTGTTCGTCATGACGGCCTTGATCGACTCGCTGGGATCGGTCGCAGCGGCGACCTCGCAATTCACCTCGCACGTCAACCCGGCGACGCACGGGCTCGACGACGCGTATGTCCAGCTGATCAACAACACGCTCGACGTACACGCGAATTCCACCGACCCCTTCTACCAGTTCCAGGTGACCCGGCCGATCAACAACAAGGACGCCAAGATCTGGGGGTTTGAAATCGCCGGGCAGCATTTCTTCGGAAATACCGGCTTCGGAGTCGCTGCGGCCTACACCCTGGTGCGGGGCGATGTCGGCTTCAACCTTGGGGCCAATCCGAACGAAGACCAGTTCGCATTGCTCGGTCTCAGCGACACCTTCAATGCCACCCTGATCTACGACAAGAACGGAATTTCGGCGCGACTTGCCTATAACTGGCGCGACAAGTTTCTCTCGAACATCAACAGACAGGGCTCCCGCAATCCCGAATTCACCGCGCCCTTCGGCCAGCTCGACCTCAACATCAGCTACGACATCACCAAGAATCTGGCGGTGTCCTTCGAAGGCATCAACCTGACCCAATCCGATCTGCGCACCTACGCCCGCGCCAAGAGCGAATTGTGGTTCGCCCAGGAGCTCGACAGGCGCTTCCTGCTCGGGGCACGCCTCCGTTTCTGAGTTCGTTCCCGGTCGGGACGGGGAAAGGGCCGCATCTCCCCGCGGCCCTTTCTCATGTGGCGAGCCGGCCATTGAGCAGGATGCCGGATTGATCCATCATCGTCGCGACGGAGTCGGCGGCGGGTACGAGGCTCGGCCGCGCATCGGGGCCGGCCGGATGACCAACAGAATATTGCTCAACAATATCGACCATCACGCGCTGCGGTTTTCAGCTCGCCACGGCGCGGAGCATGGCGATTCGGTCAACCAGATGCTTGTCTTCCCGACCGAGTTCGAAGCGCTTCAGCGCGAATATCCGATCCTGCTGCGCCGCGGGGCCGACGGCGACTATCAGGCGCTGGCCCTGCTCGGCCTCGACCGCGACGAGAATCTGTTCCTGGCCGAGGACGGAAGATGGGACGCACGCTACGTCCCGGCACTGGCGGCGCGCGGCCCCTTCTCGATCGGAATTGCCGACCAGGCCGCCGAGCCGATGATCCATGTCGACCTCGACGATTCGAGGATCGGCGAGCAAGCGGGCGAGCCGCTCTTCCTGCCGCAGGGGGGAAACGCGCCGGGGCTGCAACGCATCGCCGACCTGCTCGGCACGATCTATGACGGGATCGAGCTGGCTCGGCCGCTATTCGCGGCGCTGGACGCAGCGGGGCTGATCGAGCCGGTCAAGCTCGAGATCCGGCTGAGCGAGACCGAGCTCTATGCGCTCGAGGATTTTTGCAGCATCGCGCCCGAGGCGATTGCGGCGCTCGACGGCGAGACTCTGGCCGCGCTCAACCGCTCCGGCCACCTCCGCGCCGCCTTCCTCCTCTTGGCATCGCTCGGCACGATCGACGCGCTGATCGCGCGCAAGGCCGCCAGGCGGGCGCTCGGCTAATGGCTCGGGACGAGGCTCCCTGGCGGAGCAAGGCGGCGAAAGTGCGCGTCGCCGAAGGGCTCGCGCCCGGAAGCGTGCCGTACGCGGAGCTGGCGGCCGAACCGCAGCCGGTCGTCGTGAAAGGGATAGCAAGCGACTGGCCGCTGGTCCGCGCCGGGCTGCGCTCGGACGGCGAGGCGATGGACTATCTCAGGCGCTTCGATGCCGGCCTCCCGCTCACCCTGTTCGTCGGCAAGCCAGGGATCGAAGGCCGATTCTTCTACGACGAAGCCGTCACCGGGCTCAATTTCGAGTCCGGTCGAGCGCCACTGCCCTTCATATTCGAGCGGATCGCCGGGCATCTCGACGATCCGGCGCCGCCGTCGCTTTATGTCGGATCGACCGATGTGCCGACCTATTTCCCGGGCCT
>JAQGLD010000319.1 GCA_028293055.1 Alphaproteobacteria bacterium | reverse complement strand
GCTTCGGCGAACGGACTGCCACGATTCAGGCCGCGCCGTAAGGTACGATCCGGTTGGCGGAGTCGTGGCCGATATCGGCCTGGCCCAGAAATGGAATGGCGGCGCGCTCGCACCAGAAGCGCACCATCTCCTCGCCGCTCTCGCCGAAATCGGGGTCGTTCTCGGGCACTTCGCTCAGCCGACCGAGACGAATTCCGGCCACTCGGCGGACCGAAGGGCTCGCGGCGACATGGAACATCGCCCGATCGGTCCGATAAAGGTGCTCGGAGACGTCCTCGAGCAAGAGGACATGGCCTTCGAGCGGCGGCTCGAGCGTGGTGCCGAGCAGATGGCTGAGCACGGTGATGTTGAAGGCTGCATTGGGCTCGGCTCCGAGCCCGGGCTCGAGCGCGTCGGACGCTCGGCGGATGAGCCAGTCGAGTGCCCGCCTCACCGCCGCCTCGCCGCCCGGCCGGCGCGCATCCTGCGGCATCGGCCCATGGGCGAGGCCGGCGAAGCCGGCCCGGTAGAGTCCGGAAAGCAGGAAGCCGGCGTCGCTATAGCCGAGATAGGATTTGTCGCGCGCCGCCGGGCCAAGCCGAGCGATCACCGCTTCGGCGATCCGGCACGATCCGTAGCCGCCACGCGCGAACCACAAGGCGTCGTAGCCGGGATCGTTGGCGATCTCGACGAAGGCTTCGGCACGCACCTTATCCTCGCCGGCGAAATGGTTGTGCGACAGGAAGCATTGCGGGTGGAAGTGGATATCCACCTCCGGATGATGCTCGGCGGCAATCGCCCGCACCCGCTCCGCCGTCTCCGGCAGCAGCCTTGTGCTCGGCGCTACCACGCCTATCCGCATCGCTTCGGCTCCCGAGGTTTGAAAAGGGGTGAAGACGTCAATAGGGCGGCGCCATGGCCGAAACCAAATCCTATTTCTTCTGCGGCATAGGCGGGAGCGGAATGCTCCCGCTCGCCTGTATCGTGCGTGCCCGCGGCAACCTTGTGGCCGGCTCGGACCGTTCGCTCGACCAGGGGCGGGTAGGTGCGAAGTTCGATTTCCTCGCCCGCCAGGGACTTGCCCTCTTTCCCCAGGACGGCAGCGGCCTCTCCGGCCCGGACCAGATATTGGTGACGTCGGGCGCGGTCGAGGACAATGTGCCCGACGTTGTCGCGGCGCGGCGGCTCGGGGCTGATCGGATCAGCCGGCCGCAATTGCTCGCCGCACTGTTCAATCAGGCCGCGACCGGAATCGCCGTGGGCGGGACCAGCGGCAAGTCGACCGTGACCGGGATGATCGGCTGGATCCTCAGCGAGGCCGGCCGCGATCCGACGGTGATGAACGGCGCGGTGATGAAGAATTTCGTCACGCCCGAAATGCCATTCGCAAGCGCCTTGGTCGGCAGCGGCGGCGATTTCGTCAGCGAGGTCGACGAAAGCGACGGCTCGATCGCCCTGTACCGGCCGAAGATCGCAGTGCTCAATAATGTCACGCTCGATCACAAGTCGATGGACGAGCTTCGCGCCCTGTTCCACGATTTCGTCGTCGGGGCCGAAACCGCGATCCTCAACCTCGACGATGCCGAAACCGCGGCGCTCGGCGCGCGCGTGCCGGTGGCTCGCCTGACCACGTTCAGCCTTGCAGATCCGCGCGCCGATTATTTCGCTGAGGCGATCGCCGAGCAGCCCGATTCGGTCGCCTTCTCCGTGCGGGTGCGGAGCGGCCATCCAGTGTCGGTGCGCCTCCAGCTGCCCGGTCGCCACAATGTCGCCAATGCCCTCGCGGCCCTCGCTGCAGCGGCGGCGGCGGGAGTGCCGATCCCGGCGGCGGCCGCAGCGCTCGCCGGCTTTGCCGGGCTGAGGCGGCGCTTCGAGCGGGTCGGGACCCGCAACGGGATCACGGTGATCGACGATTTCGCGCACAATCCCGACAAGATCGCAGCGACGCTCGACACGCTCCACGCCTTTCCGGGCCGGGTCCTGATACTCTTCCAGCCCCACGGCTACGGCCCGCTCAAGGTGCTGCGCGAGGCCCTGGTCGACGGCTTCGCCCGGAAGCTTGGCGAGGAGGATGTGCTGATCATGCCCGATCCGGTCTATTTCGGCGGTACCGTCGAGCGCGCGGTGACCAGCGCCGACATCGTCGCGGATGTCGGCGCCGCGGGGCGCAACGCGGAGCATTTCGCGGACCGCGCCGAAGCGGGTCGCCGCCTCGCCGCGCTCGCCAGGCCGGGAGACCGGATCGTCATCATGGGCGCGCGCGACGACACATTGTCGAGCTTCGCCGAAGAAGTGCTGGCCGCGCTGTAAGCCTCCACCCCGCAGGGAGGAATCGGGCGATCTGGGCGGGCAGCACGGCGGATCGCTTCGATCCAAGGTTGAATCGGTGCACCAAGATGTTATCTCATCTCCGTGAAGTGCTTCCTCTCGCTGCTGATGATTGTTACCCTGGTGATCGGCCACGGATCCTCCGTGGCCGCTGCGATCTGTCAGCATCGCACTGCCGGGGAGCATGCGATGGCGCGTGCGAGCCACGACGGCAGGATTGCGGCACGCGCTCTGAGCGAGGAAGCGGCAGCCAACGTCAACGGCAAGAAGGCCGCGCCCGCCGATACCAGCGCCTCCGCTGGTCCGACCGACATGTTGCCGCCGGTCAAGCTGGTTGCCCCATTGCGGACGATCGACCCGATTCTCCGAAGGCTGACCGACGCGCCTTCCCTCGCGGGCACTTCGCATCGGCCGCTGCTCGAGCCGCCCACCGCCTGAGCCCATGCCTTAGGGCATCCCGCCCGTCCGATCCGGCCGCATCCCGTGGGAGCAGCCTTGGGCGGGCCGCCTTTTCGCCGGACATCCGGATCTCGATCCCTCGCGCTTCGCGCGCATGACGGCTGCCCGCGGGCGGCCTGTACGAATGGAATTTCCCTATGCTTCGTTTCACCGTGCTTGCCGGAGCCGCTTTGATTCCCCAGGCCGCGCTCGCCCAATCCGACGCCGATGGCGCTGTGGCCCACGCAACTTCGGCCGTTCCCACCGCTCCCGCCACTCCCGCCGATGCTGCTTCGCCGACGCCGCCCACCGCTGCACCGGCTCAGGACTTCCGCACCGCGGATGGTCAGGAGATCGTCGTCACCGGATTCCGCCAGAATCGCGAGGATGTGCTGTCGGGAGTATCGGTGGTCAGCGGTACCGAACTGGTCCGCGAGCTCAGGCCGACGATCGGCGAGACCCTCGCGCGCCAGCCCGGCGTGTCGGCCACCTCGTTCGGGCCCAACGCCTCGCGGCCGATCCTTCGCGGCTTCCAGGGCGAGCGGATCCGGATCCTTACCGACGGCATCGGCAGCCTCGACGTATCGAACACCAGCGTCGATCATGCGGTGGCGATCAATCCTCTGACCGCCGATCGGATCGAGGTCCTGCGCGGGCCAAGCGCCTTGCTGTTCGGCTCGGCGGCGATCGGTGGCGTCGTCAATGTCATCGATGCCCGCATCCCGCGCCGCATTCCCGACGAGGCCGTTCATGTCGACGGCCTCGCCACCTACGGCTCGGCCGCCGAGGAGCGCTCGCTCAACGGCGCGGTCGACGTGCCGATCGGCAGCCATTTCGTCGTTCATGCCGACGGCAATTACAGCAAGACCGGCGACCTCTCGATCGGCTCCTACGTGCTCAGCCCGGCGGTCCGCGCAGAGGCCGCCGCCAGCCCGGACGCCGGCATCCGCGACCTCTCCCGCCTCAAGGGCACGCTCGCCAACAGCGCCGGGCGCACGTCCGACGTCGCCGCGGGCGTTGCCTGGATCGATGGCGCCAGCAATGTCGGCTTCTCGATCAACCGCTTCACCAGCCTTTACGGAATCCCGATCCGCTATTCGCTCGACCCGAATGTGGCGCCGGAATCGGTGCGGATCGACCTCAAGCAGACCCGGATGGACGGCCGCGCCGAGATCGACACTGGCGACGGCTTCATCGACAGCGTGCGAATCCGCGGCGGCTATTCCAACTACCGGCACAGCGAGCTCGGCGCCGACGGCTCGGTCGGCACGACGTTCTTCAACAAGGGCTATGAGGGGCGTCTCGAATTCGTCCAGTCGACGAACGGCGGATTCGGCGGTGGCTTTGGAGCGCAATATTTCCACCGCGACCTGCGCGCCGAGGGGGACGAGAAGTCGTTGCCCCGCAACACCACCGGCCAATTCGGCCTGTTCGCGCTCGAATCCTACTCTGCGGGCCTGCTTCGCGCCGAGGTCGGCGCCCGCTACGAGCGCCAGACCGTCCGCGCCGACGCAGACCCGGATATCGGCAATCCGGCGATCAACCGCACGTTCAACGCTTTTTCCGGCTCGGCCGGCGCGAGCTACGGCACCAAGACACTGCGAGTCGGCCTAAACCTGTCCCACACCGAGCGCGCGCCCGGGGCGGAGGAGCTCTATGTGAACGGCCCGCATCCCGGAACTCAGGCCTTCGAGATTGGCGATCCGACCCTCGCCAAGGAAAGGAGCAACGGCGTCGAGATGACCCTGAAGGGGGCGGGCAGCGGCTTCAGTTTCGGGGCGTCCGTCTACCACATCGCGTTCGGCGATTATGTCT
>JAQGLD010000302.1 GCA_028293055.1 Alphaproteobacteria bacterium | reverse complement strand
ACGATTCGAACGGCAATGCGATCAGCGGCGATGCGGTCGCGGTCGACAGCCGCAACTGCCTGGTGCGCAGCGACGGCCCGGTAGTCGTCGCCCTCGGCCTCGACGACCTCGTCATCGTCGCCACCGAACGGGCCGTCCTGGTCGTCCCGCGCGGCCAGACCCAGCGGGTCAAGGAGGCGATCGACGCGCTCGAGGCGCGGCGGAAGCTCCCGTCACCCTGAACTCGTTTCAGGGTCCAGTCTGGAGGCCCGTCCGGCATCTGGTCGATGACCCCGCCTTTGGCCCCTATCGGACTCGGATCAGCTGCTCAGCCACTCGAGGGGCGGAGAGCTGGACCCTGAAACGAGTTCAGGGTGACGAAAATGGGGCGGCGGCCTCGCATTCGGCCCGGCCGACACAGTGCGTAGAGCATCGCGATCGTGGCGGCGGCGCCGAATAGGGTGCGGACCGCGTGGAGATGGCCCCAGCGCCGCGGCCATCGCGGCTCAGGCGATTCCGGCGCCGAACGGAATCGCCTTCATGAAGCCGAGGCTGTCGAACATTTCCAGGAAGCTGACCGCATAGCCGTCCTCGAAATGCCAGACATCGACCTTGGGAGTCTCGAACAGCTTGGCGGTGGCGCGGTTGCGCCACGCGCAACGGCCGATCATCACGACATCGTCGCCGCCGTCGATGAATCGCTCGCAATCGAACGAGACCATTTCCCAGTCGCGCGCGATCGTCTGGAAATATTCGAGCACTCCGACCCGCGAGCGCCGCTCGCCGGCAATGTCGTCCGGCACCTCGGCGGACAGCACCGAGCGCAGCCCGATATCGTCGTGGATCAGATCGAGCCATTGTTCCGAGACCGTGCCCTTGCTCTCGGACCAGATACGATAGGCGTCCCTGACGCGATCGACGGGTGTCGGGACTTCGGCCATGCGAGACCTCCACGATTCAAAGCCGAAGCGGCTGGTGCCCGAATCCAAGCTGCGCCCTGCAGCAGATCGAGTCAATTCACTGACGGATGGCCTTCCGCGCAGCCGGCTCCGCTTTCCGCGCGATCCATGGATTCTGGATTTCGCACCGTCGAAGCGGAAACCGGTAGCCACTTTTCCGCACGATGCCGTAGAGACCCGGGCGAACGCCCATCGGGCGGCAGACAGGAGACAAGGGTGAGTACCGAAATTCGTGGCACCGGAATCCGCAGCGTCGCCGGCGCTTTGGTGACCGACGACGGCAGGAATGTCCTGCTCAGGCTGAATCCGATCGTCGGCCCGGAGATGATCTTGGCGTTGCCGGCCTCCCAGCTCGGCAATCTGATGATGATGGCGGCGCAGAGCTCCAGCGAAGCCAAGCGCAGGCGCGGCGACAATCCGGACGTGAAGGAGGCCTTCATCGTCGAGGATTGGCGCATCGATATCGAGCCCCAGGATCGGGTGCTCGTGCTGACCCTCATCCTCGCCGGCGAGACCGAGGTTTCGTTCCGGCTGCCGACCGGGGTCCAGCAGGCGATGATCGACACGCTCGCCGCCACGGTGGCGCCGCCCCCGGCCGATTCCGACCAGATCAATTAGGGTCGGTACCAACCCTGATGTCCGTCCGAGCCGAATGGATTCATCCGGCGGCTCGGAACGAACCGCCGACAAAGGAAAAGCCCGAGGCGGTGAGGGCGCGGGGGTTCAGCCGGCGCCCGTCACCTGCGCCGATTGCAGCGTGTCGGTATATTGGTGGAATCGCACCGCCTTGCCGTCCCTCACGCGCCAGACGTGCGCCATCTGCGCGTCGATCGGCCGCCCGGTCGCCTTGAAGCTGCCCTTGTAGCGGCCGAGCACGACTATCGTGTCGCCGGCGTCGAGGAACTCCTCGGGCACGGCCGCGAACCCGTCCCACTCGCCGCCGAGCCGGGCGAACACGCCGCCCAGGATCGCCTCGTGGCCGCGGTACGGATTGCCGTCTGCATAAGGGAAATTCTCCGCCTCGCTCCACTCCATGTCCTGGCTCATCGCGCCGAGCACCGCTTGCATGTCGCCCTTGCCGAAGGCTTCGTAGATTCCGTGGATCAGATCGACATTCCGGTTCGACATGTCACCCCCTCCCAATTGCATCGCCAAGATGCCACGCCGGCTGCGGCCGCGCCAGATCAGGCCGCCGCGACCAATGCGGTCGCCATCACCCGTGCCGCCTGCAGAGTGTCGGCATATTCGTCGAAGCCGACGACCTTGCCGTCCCGGATCCTGAAGACATGGGCGAATTGCGCGTCCAGTGCCTCGCCATTGGCCCTGAACCTCCCCTTGAACCGGCCGAGCGCGACGATCGTGTCTCCGGCATCGATATATTCGGCCGGAAGCACCGCCAGGTCCCAGTCGGCCGCGATCCGGGCGAACAGCCCCTCGCCGACCGCCTCGGGCCCGCAATAGGGATTGCGGTCCGCATAAGGAAAATTCTCGGCCTCGTTCCACACCACGCTCGGGCTCAGCGCTCCGAGCAAGGCTGCGAGATCGCCGGCGGCGAAGCTCTCGTACAGCGAACGGACCAAAGCGACATTGCGCGACATCTCTTCCTCCCAGCCTGGTTGCCGGGGGGATTACTGCGCGGAATGGGGGAATGGATGCGGGCTGCTCTCCTCCCGGGTCTCAGGGAGGGGAGAAGGTCACGCCAGCCGCTCGGCCAGCAAGCGCTGGAGCACGCCGAGCTCGGTGCCCGGATTGGCGCGGAGGTGGAGGGGATGCTCGTCCTCGCCGAGCCAGATGCGGATATTGGCCCTGGTCTCGCTGCCTTCCTGGATCGAGAAACGGCGAATCTCGCGATAGGGATAGGAGCTCGTCTCGGCGCGCTCGTCGAGCAGATGCTCGCGTACCACGATCAGGATCCGGCGCTCGGTGAACATCACCGTTCCGGTCGGCGAGACGAACAGGGCGCCGACCGCCTCGCCGGGAACGAGATGGTCGGAGTGGCGGTGGGCCTCGCCGGGCGGGACGGCGTCGACATCGAGGATTCGCATCGCCGCAGGATGTGACGAAGCTCAAGGCGAGGCAATGGCCGCGCCGCAAATCAGCGTGCGGCGGCGCAGGTTTCGGGTTAGGATCGCACCCGGCCGAGGGGACGAAGCGCGGTGCGGCGCGCGTCCCGGGCCGCTCCGCGGGGGCGCGGCGAAGGGGGGACAATGCCGGATCCGATGCGCGAATCGTGCCTCAAGCGACGAATGCTGTTCGCTTCCGCCGAGGCCTATCATTCGGGCGCATCCGACGCTCTTCGCAAGCCCGGCTGGCTCGGAATCCCCGATCGGTTCACGGATCCCGATGCGGACCCGGAAGCCGATCCCAGGCCGCTGCACA
>JAQGLD010000246.1 GCA_028293055.1 Alphaproteobacteria bacterium | reverse complement strand
GCGGAGGTGATCGATGACCGCTCTAGCACGCATTCCGACCGGCGGACCGGCCCTGGATGGCCTGGCCGCGACGGGCCGGCTTGCGCGGCTCAGCCATCCGGACGCCTCGGATCTCTCGCACATCGGTGGGAAGCGGGGCTTGCCGCTGGTCGGAGTGATGCCGCAGATCCTCCTCGATCCTGCGCGCTTCTCTGCCAGGATGGGGGCTCGCCACGGCCGGATCTATCGATTCCACGCCCTCGGGCGGTGGCACCTGCATGTCGTCGGTGCCGAGGCGCTGGAGCGTCTCCTGTTCGACCCTGCGCGGTCTTTCTCGGCTGGGGAGGGATGGGGGCCCCTGGTCGCGCCTTTGCTGCCCGGCGCCCTCCTGCTCCGAGACGGGGAGGAGCATCGCGAGCATCGCAGGCTGATGGGCGAGGCCTTCCGCCAGACCGCGATCGAGAAATATCAGCTGATCTTCGCCGATCTGGTCGAGCAGCGTATCGGCCGCTGGCAGGGCCGGCGGATCGATGCCTATGAGGAGGCTCGCCGCCTGACCTTCGAGATGGCGGTGCTCGCCTTCCTCGGCCTGTCGCTCGGGCCCGAGGCGGACCGGGCGATGGCCTGCTTCGCCCGGATTGCGGGCGGCCTGCTCGCGATCAGCTACAATCCCTGGCTCAGCCTCGCGCGCCATCGCGGCCTCGCCGCCAAGGCCGAGCTGGACCGGCTGCTCGCCGGGCTGGTCGAGGCCAAGCGCCGCGAGCCGGGCGAGGATTTCCTGTCGCGGGTCAGCCTGCTCCGGGACGGCGAGGGAGCATTGCTGGGGACGTCGGCAATATCGGACATGTTCATCTTCCTGCTCGTCGCGGCCCACGACACCATGTCCTCGGCGCTTTGCTCGACCCTCCATTTCCTGGCAGCGCATCCCGACTGGGCCGAGCGCCTCCATGACGAGCAGGCCGACGCGCAGGGGCCGCTTCATGCGATGTTCTTCAAGGAATGCGTCCGCCTCAATCCGCCGGCTCCGGTCGTCTGGCGCAGGGCGCTCGAAGACGTGTCCTTCTACGGAAAGACGGTCCCGGCAGGGACGATGGTCGGCGCCAACCTGATGCTGCACCACCGTCTCGAAAATGTCTGGCCGCAGCCTGGCCGTTTCGATCCCTCCCGTTTCTCGCCGGAGCTGGAGCGCGAGCGCCACCGGTTCGACTTCGCGCCTTTCGGCGGCGGGATTCACAAATGCCTCGGAATGCACCTCGCCCAGTCGCAGGCGCACAGCCTCGCACGAGCGGTGGTCGCGTCCAGTCGACTGTCGTCCGCTTCGAACTCGCCGCAAGGCTGGTATGCGTGGCCGAGCTGCCGCCCGCGCGGCAGGCTGCTCATCGACGTACGTCGACGATCTCCTGGAAGCTGATCGCCGAGCAATAAAGCGCGCTTGCGATCAGCTGCGCGCGAGTCGCGACTCCGTAGCGCCGCTTGGCCGCCTCGAGATAGGAATTGACCGTCTTCGGGCTGAGTCCGAGCAGCTGGCCGATGGTCGGATCGCTCTTGCCGCGGGCGCTGAGGATCAGGCATTCGCGCTGCCTTTCGGTCAGCAGCGGCGGATTCATCAGGATCTCGTCGCGCTGGCGCGACAGGCGGCGCGCGGCCTCGAACCCGAATGTGGCGATGGTGTGGAGCGCCGCCGAATATTCGCGCACCAGCAGCTTGCCCTTCTCCACCGCGAAGTGGCACGATCCGAGATGCTCGCCCGGTATGTGGGCCGGCACGACGAAGCCGTCGCCGAGCCCGAACTCGGAGACCTTGCGCCCCCGTTCGCGATGCCGGGCAGTGAGCGGGATGATCGAGGCCACGTCGCTCCAGAAGAAGCCGGTCAGGCTCTTCTCGCACGCCTCCATTACCGGGTCGTGCAGGGCGCGGCCGTCCTGCAGGCTGGCCTGGCGGAATTCGAGCGGGTAATTGCCCAAATTCACCAGTCCGCGCCGGCCCTCGAAATAATTGGTGTGGTGGATCATCAGATAATAATCGGCGCCGAAGTCGCTGGTCGCCTCGCGCATCATCAGGTCGAGCTCGTCGAGCGAGGTCGCGGCCAGCGCGGCCTCCGAAAAGTGCTGCACTCGGTTCAGCTGAGTCTGCATCGCATTCTCCATCGATGAACGCCGAGACGCGCCGTGCCCGAATCCAACTCCCGAATCTAATCTATGTGTGTGATGCCGGCCGACGGCTTGTATGGGAATTAGGTCCGAAATGGAACAAGATGTCGCCGGATTCCGACAAAGCCGCCGAAATCGGTTCGCTTTGTCGCGAACCGGGACGATCGGCAGCGTATTTCGGGCGTCTTGAGCCGAACGCGCGGCGATCGGCCGCCCCGCCTCCCCGGCCCACGAACGGAGCAGACCCCCCGCGAATCCGACTTTACGCGTTCCGCCCGCATCCGATCCGGCCACAGCTCCCGTAAATGGGTGGGGAGACGCATTTCGTGCGCGTGGAGATTGGATTATGGGAGAGATGGAGCGCCGAGCCGGACTCGCCCGGGCGACTGTCGCCGGGAGCATGGCCGGCGGGCCGACTCTCCGGGGGAGGGTCATGTCCGGGGGAACGGAATCGCTCGAATCCTTGCTTGCGCTGGTCGCCGACGGCGACATGCAGGCCTTCGGCAGCCTTTATGCGATCGTCGCCGGACGGCTGCTCGCCATCGCCTTGAGAATCCTGCGCGACCAGCCCGCGGCGGAGGATGCGGCGCAGGAAGCCTTCCTGCGCATCTGGCGCAACGCTCATCGCTACGAGCCGGCGCGCGGCGCTCCGCTCGCCTGGATGGGCGTGATCGCCCGCAACGCTGCGCTCGACCTGGTCCAATCGCGGCGTCCGGCGGAAATGCTGGAAGCCGCCGACACGTTCGACCTCGCCGTGCAGGCGGTCGAGCCGCCCGACGCGCGACTCGGCCAATGCCTCAAGCGGCTTCCGCCGGACCAGGCGAAGGCGATCGTTACCATGTACAATGAGGGCCTGAGCCATTCCGAGCTGGCCCAACGACTCGCTATCCCGCTTGGCACCGCCAAGAGCTGGGTGAGGCGGGGCACCCAATCCCTGAAGGAGTGTATGGCGTGTTGAACGAGGAATCGTCGGTGGATCGGGCGCGGGATTTCGTGCTCGGGAGCCTGAGCGGCGCGGAACGGCAGGAGGTCGCGCGGGCCCGGCTGGTCGATCCGATGCTCGATGCCGAGATCGAGCGACTCGAGGCCCAGTTCGCGCCACTTACCGGCCTGGCCGGGGAGCTCGCTCCGCCTGCGCATCTCCAGGCCCGGGTGATGGCCGCGGTCGCCGGCGAGCACCACGAATTCCTCGGCAAGAGCGCCCTCGAGGCGGGCGAGGGCAGGTGGCTGCCCTACCGGCCCGGCATCGACGCGAGGCGGATGTGGAACAGGCGCACGATCATGCTGCGCTGTCGGCCGGGCGCAGTGCTGCCGGCCCACGATCACCCCGAGGACGAGCATGTCGTCGTCGTCAGCGGAGACTTCGTGGTCGGCGGCCGGAGCTTCGGGCCCGGCGACTATCATCATAGCCGCGCCGGCGCGCGCCACGGCGACGCTTTCACCCGGAACGGCTGCCTGCTGCTCGTCCAGTACGGAGGCTGAGCCTTGGCGGGAGGAGAGAAATGGATTTCGACCTTCTCACCGAATGGCGGCTGCGGGCTCCGCTCGATCGGATCTGGGCACGGCTGCGGGACGTTGAATCCTGGCCAGCCTGGTGGTCCTCGGTCGCCGCGGTCGAGACCCTGGCGCCGGGCGACGCGGAGGGGATCGACGCTGTGCATCGCCTGACCTGGAAAACGGCTTTGCCCTATCGTCTCGCCTTCGAGACTCGCGTGGTTCGCATCGAACCGAAGCGGCGGATCGAGGCCGAGGCGGTCGGCGAGTTGACCGGCCGCGGCGTATGGACGCTCGACCCGATCGAGGCGGGTGTATGCGTGCGCTATCGCTGGCAGGTCGCTCCGCACAAGCCCTGGATGCGCCGACTCGCGCCATTGCTTCGCCCGGTCTTCGCCTGGAACCACGAAGTGGTGATGGAGCGCGGACGGATCGGCCTCGAAGCGAGCCTCCACGCGGCCAGCAAGCCCGGCTGAGGCGCTGCGCTGGCGCGACGCGGAGGGTCCGCTACACTCGCTTGCGATGAGGCCGCTCGACATAGGCATTGCCGGCTGCGGTCCGGCCGGGCTTGCGACTGCTCTGCTGCTCGCGCGCGATGGACATCGAGTGCGCCTGTACGAAAGGTTCGAGGCGCCGCGGCCGATCGGTTCCGGCCTGATGCTCCAGCCGACCGGCCTTGCGGTGCTGGAGCGGCTCGGGCTCGCCGAGGCGGCGGTCGCGTGCGGCGCGCGCATCGACCGGCTGTTCGGAAAGGCCGGTGGACGTACCGTGCTCGATGTCCGCTACGCCTGGCTTGGCGGTCGCGACCTCCACGGCGTCGGCATCCACCGGGCTGCCCTGTTCGACCTCCTCCACCGCGCCGTCGTCGCAGCCGGGATTCCGATCCTCTGCGACCGGACCGTCTCGGCCAGCCCGTCGGAGAAAGGAGGCGGGCGTCTCGCCTTCGACGATGGCTCGCTGTCGCCGCCCCACGATCTGATCGTCGATGCGATGGGCGCGCGATCGCCGCTGGTCGGGGAGGCGGCTCATCCTCTCTCATACGGCGCTCTATGGGCCAGCCTCGACTGGATCGAGGGCTTTGACGGGTCAGCGCTCGAGCAGCGTTACATTCGCGCCAGCACGATGACCGGACTGCTTCCGATCGGTCGCGCGCCGGGCCGGGCGCACCCGCAGGCCGCCTTCTTCTGGTCGCTTCGCGGCGACCGGCTCGAGGCCTGGCGCGAGGCTGGACTGGAGGCGTGGAAATCGGATGTGCGCCGGCTGTGGCCGGCGACGGCGCCGTTGCTCGACCAGATCGCCGATCCGGCCCAGCTCACTTTCGCCCGCTACGCCCACCGCACGCTCAGCCGGCCCGCCCGGCCCGGCCTCATCCATCTTGGCGATGCCTGGCATTCGACCAGTCCGCAGCTCGGCCAGGGCGCCAACATGGCCTTGCTCGACGCCTGGAGTCTGGCGATGGCGCTGCGCCGCTCGAAGCGGATCGAGGAGGCGATAGAGCGGGCGGTGGCGATGCGGCGCTCCCATGTCCGCCTCTACCAGGGGCTGAGCGCGCTGTTCACGCCCGCCTATCAGTCGGACGGCCGCATCCTGCCCTGGATTCGCGACCGTATCGTGCCGCCTTTGTCGCGGCTGTGGCCGGCAACCTGGATCCAGGCGGCGATGGTCGCTGGGACGTTCGGAGACCCGCTGACCCCGCTCGGGCTCGAACCCTATGCTTCGCCGGCCGCCTCCGCCTCGACGTCGCCAACGGCCTCCCCGGCCTCCTCGGCCTCGCTTTCGTCGGCCGAGGCCTTGGCATCGACGAAATAAGGCTCGACCTCGCCGGTCAGCTTGATCGTGAGGGGCTGGCCATGGCGGTCCATCGTCTTGCCCGCCTGGACCCGTATCCAGCCCTCGCTGATCGAATATTCCTCGACATCGGTACGCTCCCTGCCCTTGAATCGGATGCCGACCCCGCGGCGCAGCGTGTCCGCGTCGAAATGCGGGCTGCGCGGGTTGAGCGAGAGACGGTCGGGCGGTGTGTCTGCCATGGTTCGGCCTTTCGATTTGCTGCACGGCCCCCTAGAGCGATTTGTAGTCAGATGGAATCATCTGACGACCCGCAAATCGCGGCAATCCAAGACTCTAGAGCGGGCGGTCCTATGAAATTGGAGCGCATGCCGCTCTAGCGGCTTGGGCGCCTGCGTCCAGCCGGTGAAGCGGCGATCAGCGCTCTCCCGCCATCCAGCACGGATCCCAGCTCGGCTCGGGCCCGAAGCGCGCGGCGAGGAAGTCGACCAGGGCGCGCACCCGCGCAGTGGTCGCTCGGCCCGGCGGCATGACGATGTGCAGCCCCCCTTCCTCGAGCGGGAAATCGCGAAGGAGCGGAATCAGCGCGCCGGATTCGAGCGCCGGCGCCGCGATGAAGCTGGGCAGGAGGCAGATACCCAGGCCGGCCTCCGCGACCTTGCGCAGCAGGTCGCCATTGTCGGCACGCATCCTGGTGTGGCCGCGCACCGTCTCCCAGCGATTTCCGACACGGAAGCGCCAGGCCTCGTTGCCATAAAGGAGGAGGTCGTGGTCGGCGATGTCGCGCGGCCGCTGCGGAGTCCCGCGCCGCTCGAGATAGCCGGCGCTGGCCACCGCAACCTTGCGCACCGGAGCGATGCGCCGGGCGATCAGCGAGGAATCCTTGAGGGTGCCGATCCGCACCGCGAGGTCGAAGCCGCCTGCGATCAGGTCGACGGTACGATCGTCGAACGAGACGTCCAGCTCGACCTTGGGGTTGGCCGCGGCGAAGTCGGCCAAGGCCGGGGAGAGATGCTGGACTCCGAAGGAGAGTGGGCCCGAGAGCCGGATCGGCCCCGCAATCTGGGTCACGGCCTCGGCCACGACCTCCTGCGCCGCGTCGAGCTGGGCAAGGATGAGCGAGGCCCGCTCGTAATAAGCCTGGCCGACATCGGTCGGCTGGGCGCCTTGGGCGCTTCGGGTCAGCAGCCGCGCCCCGAGGCTCTCCTCGAGCCGCGCGACCCTGCGGCTGAGGATCGACTTGGCCATCCCAGTCCGCTCGGCGGCGCGCGAGAAGGCTCCGGTCTCCACCACCCTGACGAAAGCGACGACATCGAGCAGGTCGACTGAGGCATGTTCCATATCCAGCAACACCATAATGAGGAATGCGCGGCTATTGGCAACGCTTCTACGCCCCTACATCGGGTTCAACAAGTTCATGGAGAAGTCCCGATGTCCAATATCCTGATCGTCGACAGTGCCGCCACCGGCGAGAGCAGCGTGTCGCGTCGACTGACCCGCGCCGCCGCAGATATCCTCGCCGTGCGCTATCCCGAGGCTAATATCGTGCTCCGCGATGTCGGCGCCGACCCGGTCCCGCATTTGACCGAGCGGAGCGTCCCGGCGATCCGCGCCGGAATCGTCGAGACCGAGGAGGGTCGCGAGGCCCTGGCCTTGTCCGACGCCCTGGTCGAGGAGCTGAAGGCCGCCGATCTGCTGATCATCGGCGCGCCGATGTACAATTTCGGAATGCCTTCGACGCTCAAGGCCTGGTTCGACCATGTGCTGCGCGCCCGGCTGACCTTCCAGTATAGCGAGAGCGGCCCCGAAGGTCTGCTCAAGGGCAAGAAGGCGATCGTGATCGAGGCCCGAGCTGGCCTGTACAGCGAGGGCCCGGCGGCGGTGATGGACCATCAGGAGCCGCATCTGCGCACCCTGCTCGGCTTCATGGGCATCGACGATGTCACCTTCGTCCGAGTCGAAAAGCTCGCCTTCGGCCCCGAAGCCGCCGACGCCGCGATTGCGGGCGCCCTGCTCGCGGTCGAAGGCCTGGTCGGCCCGGAGCTCGACCTGGCTGCCTGATTTCATCCTCCCCATCGCTTGGTGAAGGGTGGGGGAGGGGTATTGGCGAAGGCCCCCGGCTTCTCGCGGGAGCCGCCTTGCGTCACGGCTTCTACCCCTCCACCATGTTTCGCATGGTCCCCTCCCCACGCTACGCGCAGGAAGGTCAGGAGATACAAATGATCGACATTCGTCCTTTCGCCAGCCTCGGCCACGCCGATCATGGCTGGCTCAATGCCCGTCACCATTTTTCGTTCGCCGACTATCACGATCCGGCCCGGATGGGCTGGGGTGCGCTGCGCGTGTGGAATGACGACGAGATCGCCGCGAAGTCCGGTTTTCCGCCCCATCCGCACCGCGACATGGAGATCATCACCTACGTCCGTCAGGGCGCGATCACCCACGAGGATTCGATGGGCAACAAGGGCCGCACCGGCGCCGGCGACGTCCAGGTGATGGCGGCGGGGACCGGAGTCCGTCATGCGGAATATAATCTCGAGGACGAGACGACGACCCTGTTCCAGATCTGGATTCAGACCGATCTTCCCGGCGCGCCGCCGAGCTGGGGGGCGAAGACCTTTCCCAAGAGCGATCTCGCCGGAAGCTTCGTCACTCTCGCCAGTGGTTTCGACTCCGATGACGATACGCTGAGGATAAACGCCGCTGCCCGAGTGCTCGGCGCGACCCTTAAGGCGGGGGAAAGCGCCGAGCTCGCCCTCGATCCCAATCGGCACGTCTATCTAGTCGCGCTCGGCGGCGCGATCGAGGTCAATGGCCGCCGCGCAGAGCCGCGCGACGGGATCGCGATCACAGGCGAGGCCAAGGTGGCGATCCGGGCGATCGACGAAGCCGAGATCGTCCTCGTCGACGCCCGCTGACGGACCGCTCCGTCATTCCGGCCCAGGCTGGAATCTCCCTTATTGGATCCCCCCGTGCCTTCGTGAAGGGGGAGGAGGGAGATCCTGGCGTCCGCCAGGGCGACGAAAGCGCCTTCCTTACGCCAAGTTCATTGGCGATATCGCGCCGCCGGGCGTAGCCGGGGGCGATGTTCCACCATGCGCCGCCGCTCAGGGTCGACATCGCGATCCTGCTGATCGTGATCACGATCACTGCTCTGGTCACGCTGCTCGCCCGAGCCCGGCGTCGGGCGCGGCGCCGGCCCGACCAGATCAGGGTCAATCTGGTCGGGACTCCGCGGGATCCGGACAGACCCTAAGTGCCTTCGAGCCCCATGGAATCATGCGGCGACCGGGAACGAGCGGCAAACCGGCTAGCCCGTCTCATTCGTTCGGCGGTGCTGACGGACCCTCGCTGGCGCGACCCATGCCGGGCCGGGTCGGCGGCCGCTCCGAAGCGGCCTCGCTGACCGCTTCGTCATAATAGGAATCGAGATCGAGCCGCATGCGGTGGAGCTCGTCCGGATTGAGATAGACCATGTGCCCGGAGCGGTAATAGCGCATCTCGATGTTCCTGCGTTGGCCGGGCTCCAGCATCATGTGCTTGAGGTCGCGCTCGGTCGAGAAGAAGGGCGTGGCCATGTCGTAATAGCCGTTGAGCGACAGCAGCTTCAGATAAGGGTTGGTGCGCATCGCAGCGGCAAGGTCGATAGTCACCGCAGGCGATTGTTGCTTCTGGCGCGCACCCGGCGCCTGGTGCGACCAGTCCCATTTCACATCGCCGC